>JAHCKF010000223.1 GCA_026125925.1 Pseudolabrys sp. | reverse complement strand
CGTGCCGCGCGCCAGGCCGAGGCTCTGCAGCCACGCGGCAAAGGCTCGCGAGGTCTCGTCCAGTTGGCGATAGGTCAGCGTCTTGTCCATGCAGACAAACGCCGGCCGGTCGGCAAAAGCCTTGAAGCTTTCCTCGAACATCGCGATGAGCGAGGAATATTGGCTGGGGTCGATTTCGGCCGGCACGCCGGGCGGGTAGTTCCTCAGCCAGATCCTCTCCATGACGTTCCCCTGAAGTGCCGCAATGCCGAAAGCGCGGCTTGCTCGAAGCATCAAACGAACCGTGTTTGCGTGCAAGAGGGCGGCCAAAGCGCCGCGGTTCGAAGGCTACCGGCCGCCGAACGGCACCAGCGGGTTGTCGGTCAGGGCCGCGCGGTCCGGCCGGTCGGTCGCGGCGACGCCGATGAAGGCGTTGAACAGGTCGCTCACCGTGCGCTGCGGCAAATCCTTGGTGATGAACACCAGCCGCGTCGTGTGGTCGGCATCGGGCCATTGTGGCAGCCGGGCCGGCGGATGCAGGACATGCTGGACGCCGTGGACCACCAGCGGCGTTTCCGGGTGTTCGGCGACGTTCACGATGCCCTTGAGCCGCAGGATCTGCGCGCCATAGGTCGACAGCAGCAGTTCGAGGAACATGTCGAGCGTGCCGCCGGCGATCGGCTTGTCGGTGCGCAGCACGAACGAGCCGATGTGCTCGTCGTGACGGCTGACGTCGTGGTGGTGGTGACCATGGTGGTGGCCGTGGCCGTGATCGTGCGGCGCCTCGTAGGCCTCGGCGGCCAGCCATTTGCCGACGTCGGGAATCTTCCGGGAGGGGTCATATAGCCCGCAATTGATCAGCCGCTCCGCGGTCGCTTCGCCCTGCGCGGCATCGAGGATGGTGGCTCCCGGATTGAGTGACTTCAGCCGCTCGATCAGCCGCTGCGTATCGGCGGGCTTGGCGAGATCGGTCTTGCTCAGCACGATGCGGTCGGCGACCGCAGTCTGCTTCACCGCTTCGACATGATCGTCGAGCGTGCGGTCGCCATTGACGGCATCGATCACAGTGATGACGCCGTCCAGACGGAAACGCTTGACCAGATAGGGATGCACCATCGCCGTGTGCAGCACCGGCGCCGGATCCGCGAGCCCGGTCGTTTCCAGGAGCACACGCGAGAACTTGATGCGGCCATTGTCGAGGTCGCGCAGCAGCTTCTCCAGCGCATCGACGAGGTCGCCGCGCATGGTGCAGCACAGGCAACCCGATTGCAGCAGCACCGTATTGTCGTCGATGTAGTCGACGAGCAGATGATCGAGGCCGACCTCGCCGAATTCGTTGATGATCACGGCGGTGTTGGCGAGCGCCTCGTCCTTAAGCAGACGATTGAGCAGCGTAGTCTTGCCGGCGCCGAGGAAGCCGGTCAGCAGCGACAGCGGAATGGGCTCGGGCGGCATACGCCGCGCCGCGCCGGACAGGGTGGCTAAGTCGTTCATTGCGTCGCCGAGGAAACCTTCGGCTTGGCGGGCTTCTTCGCCGTTGTCGACTTTGGTTTGGGCTTCGGTTGCGCCGCGGCTGCGGGTGCCGCTTCGCCGGCCGGCTTGGCGGCGACCTTCTTTTTCTTCTTGGCGTGCGGCGTGGCGGCGACGATCGGATCGGGATGATTGGCCGGGCCGGTGAAGACCACGACCGGCGGCACGGTTTCGACCGGCGGGCCGAGCACGTATTTGCCGGCGCCTGGCTTCAGGCTGGACAGCATGAAGGCCGGTCCGCCGCCGGGCGCGGTCGCGGTGCTGTCGGCCGTGACTTCTTCTTCCTGGTTGTCTTCCGACGGCGGCTTGCGGCGATGGCCGCCACACATCTCATCACGCAGGTTGGGCGGTGCGGCGTCGATCGGCGCCAGCTTGTCGACGGTGCCGAGCGAAGGCGTCAGCCATGACAGGCCGCTGCTGTCGAATCCATTCTCGAGCAATTGCGCCGCCTTCTGCGCGCGCGTCGCACCCGAATAGGAGCCGAGCACGACGGCGATCAGGCGCCGGCCGTTGCGCGTGGCGGAAGCGACGAGGTTGTAGCCCGACGCGCAGATAAATCCGGTCTTCATGCCGTCGGCGCCGGGATAGCGGTCGAGCAGCGAATTGTAGTTGCGCATGATGCGATTGCCGTAGCGGATCGAGTGCACATGCAGATAGGCGTCGTCCTGCGGGAACTCGTTGATCAGCGCCCGCGCCAGAATCGCCAGATCGCGCGCCGACGACACATGGTTTTCTGCCGGCAGGCCGTTCGGATTGACGAAGTTCGATTGCGTCATGCCGAGGCGCCGGGCATTGGCGTTCATCATGTCGGCAAAGCCTTCGATCGAGCCGCCCAGGCCTTCGGCGATGGTGACGGCGATATCGTTGGCCGATTTCACCATCAGCATCTTGATCGCGTTATCGACCGTAACCTGCGTGCCGATCTTGAAACCCATCTTGGTCGGCTGCTGGGCCGCGGCGTTTTTGGTCACCGTCAGCAGCGTGTCGAAAGTGACCTTCTTTTCCTGGACGAGACGCAAGGTGGTGTAGAGCGTCATCAGCTTGGTGACCGAGGCCGGATACCACGGATAGGTGGCATTCTCGGCATGCAGGACCTTACCGGTGGCCGCATCGACCAAAAGCTGGGCCTCGGCATGGGCGCGGCCCGCTCCCGCGATCGCGACAAGTCCCCCGGCCAGAATGCCGAGGACGGCGAGGGACAGACGGCGGCAGCGGCGGGTTGATTTGAACAATGTTGCGTTCCGGTCGGGCGTTCGATGGCACAAAACCAGGGCGGGAACCCGGAATC
Organism: Pseudolabrys sp.; assembly: GCA_026125925.1. The sequence continues at coordinate 3,309 of JAHCKF010000223.1, read as the reverse complement.
GAACGGGTTCCGCGAACCGCGGTTCTACGCTATCTAAGCTTGCGGCGCGAGGCAAAGGCCGCCGCCAATACATATGTGGTTATGGTCAATCGAGGCGGCGCAAAGTCGCCGGTTAATGCGACCAAAATTCGGCAACCGATACCGGGAGAAAGCAATGACTGCGGCAATCGTCGGCTGGGCCCATAGCCCATTTGGCAAGCTCTCCGGGGAGACCGTCGAGAGCCTGATCGTCAAAGTGGCGACCGAGGCCCTGGCCGATGCCGGTATCGAGGCCAAAGACGTCGACGAGATCGTCCTCGGTCATTTCAACGCCGGTTTCTCACCGCAGGACTTTACCGCCTCGCTGGTCCTACAGGCCTCACCCGACCTGCGCTTCAAGCGCGCCTTGCGCGTAGAAAACGCCTGCGCGACAGGTTCGGCCGCGGTGCACCAGGGCATCAAGGCGATCGACGCCAAGGCGGCTCGCATCGTGCTCGCGGTCGGGGTCGAGCAGATGACGACGACGCCCGGCCCCGAGATCGGCAGGAACCTGCTGAAGGCGTCCTACGTCCGCGACGAGGCGGAGATCGAAGGCGGTTTCGCCGGCGTGTTCGGCCAGATCGCCGGAAAGTATTTCCAGAAATACGGCGACCAGTCCGATGCGCTGGCGATGATCGCCGCCAAGAACCACAAGAACGGCGTCGGCAATCCTTATGCGCAGATGCGCAAGGATCTCGGCTATGACTTCTGCCGCAACGAAAGCGAGAAGAACCCCTTCGTTGCGGGCCCGCTCAAGCGTACCGACTGCTCGCTGGTGTCGGACGGCGCGGCCGCCGTGGTGCTGGCGGACGTCGAGACCGCATTGCGCCTCGGCAAGGCGGTTGCCTTCCGCGCCGCCGAGCACGTGCAGGACTTCCTGCCGATGGCCAAGCGCGACATCCTCAAGTTCGAAGGCTGCGCGCTCGGGTGGCAGCGGGCGCTGGCAAAGGCCGGCCTGACGCTCGACGACCTGTCCTTCGTCGAGACCCATGATTGCTTCACCATTGCCGAGCTCATCGAATACGAAGCCATGGGGCTGACGCCGGAGGGCGAGGGCGCCCGCGCCATCAAGGAAGGCTGGACGCAGAAGGACGGCAAGCTGCCCGTCAATCCGTCGGGCGGGCTCAAGGCCAAGGGCCATCCGATCGGCGCCACCGGCGTGTCGATGCACGCCCTGACCGCCATGCAACTCACGGGAACCGCGGGCGACCTCCAGGTCAAGGATGCGCGCCTCGGCGGTATCTTCAACATGGGCGGCACTGCGGTGGCCAATTACGTCAGCATTCTCGAGCGTATCAAGTAATCGGGGGACCTCCCGCGCGGAACGGGATGGTCGGCCTGCCGCCTTTAGCCAAACCGCACGCCTGCAAGTTACTACTTTAGCGTGCGGCGTGGCGGGTGCAACTTTGTTCGCTTGCACAACCTGCTTCGACTAGAAAATTGATCCGGTGAATGGTTATGCTAAAGCTTTCCATATACGAACTATAGGTTGTAAAGACCGGTTGCTTGGGGGGTACGGGCACCATGACGAATATTCCGACCGACTTGTTGCGCACGCTTGTCGCAGTCATCGACCATCGCAGCTTCACCAAGGCGGCGATGTCGCTGGGCGTGACGCAACCGGCGGTCAGCGCGCAGATCAAGCGCCTGCAATACCTGCTCGGTGAAGACATCATCGACCGGTCGGTCCAGGGCGTGAGCCTGACCTCGCATGGCGAAGTCGTGGTCAGTTATGCGCGCCGGCTTCTGTCCATCAACGATCAGATCGTCCGTCTCGGCGGCGTCAACACCCAGGCCGACTTCGTGGTGCGCATCGGCACCTCGAGCGATTTCGTGGCCATGGTGCTGCCGGAGGTCCTCAAGCGTTTCCGCGCCGGCAGTTCGGCGCTGCGCTTCAACGTCAGCGCCGCCGACAGCGATTCGATGATGCGCCGGTTGCGCAGCGGCGAACTCGATCTGTTTGTCGGCCTGACGTCGACCGAACCGAAGGACGCCCGCGACAGTTGGACGGCGCCGCTGGTCTGGGCGCGCGGCCCGCAAACCCGCATCGTGCCCGGCGAACGCGTGCCGCTGATATCGAACGGCGAGCCGAGCGTGCATCACCGCGCGGCCGTTTCGACATTGCGGGCGGCCGGCATGGAGTGGGAAGAGGTGTTCACCGCGCCGGTCGTCGCCACCTTGTCGGGCGCGGTGGCCGCCGGTCTCGGCGTGATGCCGATCACCCGCCGCCGCGCCATCGAGGGCGGCCTCATCATCGGCGACGACCTGCCGCTGCCGCCTTTGCCCGATGTTTATTGCGGAGTCTTCGTGCGCGAAGGCGGGCCGAGCGAAATCTACGAGGCACTCGCGGACGACATCTCGACCACGGTGCGCCGGCTGATCAAGGTGCCGCCGCCGAAGCCGCAATTCGGCACCGCGGCCTGACCGTAGCGGTGCCCGTCAGGTCTGGCCGAAGCCGGAGCGTTGCGCCCAGCCGGTCATGCGTTTTTCCAGCATGGCCATCAGCGCGTACATGACGATGCCTTCGATCGCCAGCGCCACCAGGCCGGCGAAGATCAGCGGCACCTGGAACTGTGCCTGCGCCTGCAGCATCAGATTGCCGATGCCGTAGTTCGAGGCCACGCTCTCGGAAATCACCGAGCCGACGAAGGCCAGCGTGATCGCCACCTTCAGCGAGCCGAAGAAGTACGGCAGCGTGCGCGGGATGCCCACCTTGCGCATGATGTCGAGCTTGGAGGCGCCGAGCGCCTTGAGCACGTCCTCGAGCTCGGGTTCGATGGTGGCGAGCCCGGTCGCGACATTGACGACGATCGGGAAGAACGAGATCAGGAACGCGGTCAGCACCGCCGGCACGAAGCCGATGCCGAACCACAGCACCAGGATCGGCACCAGCGCCACTTTGGGGATGGCGTTGAAGCCGATCATCAGCGGATAGAGTCCGGCATAGATCGCGCGCGACCAGCCGACCACCAGGCCGAGCAGGAGGCCGAAGCCGACCGCCAGCGCAAAGCCGATCAGCGTCGTCTCCAGCGTGATCCAGGAATTGCGCGCGATCGGCCCGGCGAATTCGACGAAGGCTTGCGCGATCAGGCTCGGCGGCGGCAGGAAGAACGTCGGGATATTGAAGACGCGCACCACCGCTTCCCAGAACAGGAACAGGCCGATGGTGAACAGCCAGGGCGAGGCCTTGATGAGAAGATTGGCGCGGTTCATCGTCACTGCCGCGCCTTGACGATGTGAGCACGCAGCTCGTGCACGATGTCCTGAAACTGCGTGGTGAAGGTCACTTCG
>JAHCKF010000222.1 GCA_026125925.1 Pseudolabrys sp. | reverse complement strand
TTATGCCAAGGAAGTGGTGCTGGCGGACTTCGAAGAGTCCGGCGACCACGACGTGTTCCGCAAGGTCGCCAAGGACCTCGAGGGCAAGGGCGTTACCGAGCAGCAGATCCGCGCCCAGATGAACGAGCTGATGGCGCAGGCGATCGCGCAGATCCAGGCGAGCTGAGCGGACGACGCCCATGGCCGCATTCTCGCTCGCCCGCCGGCTCCGCGCGGGCGAGACCGTGTTCTCCGGCTGGTGCATGATGGGTTCGCCCATCGTGGCCGAGACCATTGCGCGTGAGGGCTTTCCGGCGGTGGTGCTCGATGCCCAGCACGGCCTGTGGGACATCACCTCGCTGATCGCCGGTATCGGCGGCGTGCACCACGCCGGCGCCGCGCCCTTCGTGCGGGTACCGCTCGAGGATACCGCTCTCACCAGCCGCGCGCTCGATTTCGGCGCCGAAGGCATCATCGCCCCGATGATCAATAGCGGCGCCGATGCGCGGCGCTTCGCCGCCGCGGCGAAGTATCCGCCGCTCGGCGAGCGTTCGTTCGGGCCGCCGCGCGCCACCATGCTGCAAGGGCAGTTGCCGCCGACCGACTACCTGCCGGCGGCTAATGACGGCACGCTCACCTTCGCCATGATCGAAACGCCCGAGGCCTTGCGCAACGTCGACGAGATCGCAGGCACGCCCGGCATCGACGCGCTGTTCATCGGCCCCTACGACCTCTCGACCTCGCTGTCGGCCGGCAAGGCGCAGAACATCGAGGCGCCGGAGGTCAATGCCGCCATCGACAAGATCTGCGCCGCCGCGATCGGCGCCGGCAAGATCCCGGGCATCTACTGCCGCGACGCGCAGCGCGCGCTCGACATGGCCAAGCGCGGCTTCCGCTTCATGACGGTTGGGAGCGATTTCTCGCTGCTGCGCGACAGCACGGGCGCGGCGCTGAAGCAGTTGCCGGGCAAGGCGACGGGCGCGAAAGACGCTTTCTGACTCAATCCGTCATCCTGAGGCGCTCGCCCGTCAGGGCGAGCCTCGAAGGACGACGGGCCCGGGCCGCCATCCTTCGAGGCTCGCGCTGCGCGCTCGCACCTCAGGATGACGAGTCTGGCGCCCTCACCCGCGGCGCCAGATCGTCCAGCACCGCCTTCACATCCTTCTCCACATCCGCCGCCGCGATGGTGATGACGCGGTAGTTGCGAGCCGTGAGCCATTCGTGTCGCGCCGGCCGCAGCTTGCGCGCGGTATCGGTTTCCGCCGCCGGGATCAGCTCGATCACGCAGCGCAGCGGGATCGACACCAGGTCGGCCATGTGCGGGCCGAGCGGCACCTGCCGCTTGAAGCCGAAGCCGGCGAAACGCCGATCGTTGGTGAGCGCGGTCCAGAACGTGCGCTCGGCCTCGGTCGGATTGCGCCGCAGAAGCCGGGCGAGGCCTTTCACCGGCGCGCGCTCCTGGAGCACCGTGCCGGCGCCGTGGTCGGCGATGATGCCACGCAGTTCTTCCGCCGCGGCCGGGTCGAGCGTCCCCCCGCGCGCCGGTCCCTTGCGGCCGTGCGCGATCGCGGTGACGACGCCGTGAAGCGTGCGAATGTCCTGTTGCGTCAGTTCCATGCGCGTGAAGATGTTGCGCAGGTTGATGGTCATGGTCTCGCGCTTCTCGGCGGGGCGGAAGAACTCGACCTTTTCCAGTTCGCTCTCGATATCGCGGAAGAAGGCCCCGAGCTGCTGCTTGCCGACCGGCGGCGAACTGCGCGGCGCATCCTCGCGCACGGCGTCGCTGCCGGCGAGCTTGAACCACTCATAGGCGACGACAATCACCGCCTGCGCCAGATTGAGCGAGGCGAAGGCCGGATTGACCGGCAGCGTCAGGATTCGGTCGGCGAGCCCGACCTCGTGGTTCTCCAGGCCGTTGCGCTCTCGGCCGAACACCAGCGCCACGGTATCGCCTGCCGAAACGCGCGGCGCCATCTCGGCCGCGGCCTGCTGCGCGTCGATGATCGGCTTGAGCTGGTCGTGATGCCGCGCCGTGGTGGCGACGACGAAAGAGCAATCCGCCACCGCCTCCTCCAGCGTCTCGTAGAGCTGCGCGCCGTCGAGGATGCGATCGGCGCCAGCCGCCATCACGGTGGCTTTCTCGTTGGGCCAGCCCTGGCGCGGCTTGACGAGACGCAGCCGGCCCAGCCCGAAATTCGCCATGGCGCGCGCCGCGGCGCCGATATTCTCGCCCATCTGCGGCTCGACCAGCACCACCACGGGCCCGGGCTGCTCGATCCAGCGTCTCGTCTTGTCGGTCCCGGCTCCGGGCATGTCAGAAAAGCTCCGTTCCCGGGCTCTATAACGCCCTACCCCACCATGCGAAAGCGCGGCTTTCGTCCCCCAAAACGGGGTGCTATAGGGCCCGCAACCAGCACCGCATCAGGGGTTATGCATGTCGAATCTCGAAATCGTATGGACCAAGGTTGACGAAGCGCCCGGCCTCGCGACCTTTTCCCTGCTGCCGATCGTCGAGGCCTTCGTGGCCACCGCCGGCGTGAAAATGAAGCTGAAGGACATTTCGCTGACCGGGCGCATCATCGCCAACTTCCCCGAGAAGTTGAAGCCCGAGCAGAAGATCAACGACGAACTCGCCGAGCTCGGCAAGCTGGCGCAGAAGCCCGATGCCAACATCATCAAGCTGCCCAATATTTCCGCCTCGATCCCGCAGCTCAAGGCCGCGATCAAGGAACTGCAGAGCAAGGGTTACGACGTCCCCAACTATCCCGACAGCGACGCGACGCCGGCGGACAAGGAAATCCGCGCCCGCTACGGCAAGGTGCTCGGCAGCGCCGTCAATCCGGTGCTGCGTGAGGGCAATTCCGACCGCCGCGCCGCCGGCGCCGTGAAGGCGTACGCGCGCAGCCATCCGCACAAGATGGGCGCGTGGAGCAAGGACTCCAAAACCCGCGTGGCGCACATGACGGGCGGCGATTTCTACGGTTCGGAAGTCGCGACCACCGTTGCGGCGCCGACCAATGCCCGGATCGAATTTGTCGGCAGCGACGGCAAGACCACAGTGCTGAAAGAGAAGGTTTCGCTTCAGGCCGGCGAGGTTATCGATTGCTCGGTGATGAACGTGAAGGCGCTGGATGCATTTTACGCCGACACGATCGAGGCGGCGAAGAAGGACGGCATCCTGTTCTCGCTGCACGTCAAGACGACCATGATGAAGATCTCCGATCCCATCCTGTTCGGACACTGCATCTCGGTGTTCTTCGCCGACGTCTTCAAGAAGCACGCCGCGACCTTCGCCAAGCTCGGCGTCAATCCGGACACCGGCGTCGGCGAAATGATGGCCAAGATCGAAACCTTGCCCGATGCCGAGAAGGCGGCGATCAAGGCGGACATCGAGGCCGAATACGCCAAGCGACCGGCCCTCGCCATGGTCAATTCCGACAAGGGCATCACCAACCTGCATGTGCCGAGCGACGTGATCATCGATGCCTCGATGCCGGCGATGATCCGCGAGTCCGGCAAGATGTGGGGTCCCGACGGCAAGCTGCATGACTGCATCGCCGCGATCCCGGACCGCTGCTACTCGACTTTGTTCCAGGCCGTCATCGACGACTGCAAGGCCAACGGCGCGTTCGATCCCAAGACCATGGGCAGCGTGCCGAACGTCGGCCTGATGGCGCAGGCGGCCGAGGAGTACGGCTCGCACGACAAGACCTTCCGTATGCCCGCAGGCGGCACGGTCAACGTTGTCGCCGAGGACGGCAAGGTCCTGATGACGCAGAAGGTCGAGACCGGCGACATCTTCCGCATGTGCCAGGTCAAGGACGCGCCGATCCAGGACTGGGTCAAGCTCGCGGTGCGCCGCGCCCGCCTGACGAACACGCCGGCGGTGTTCTGGCTCGACAAGAACCGCGCGCACGATGCGCAGCTCATCGACAAGGTCGAGAAGTACCTGAAGAACGAAGACACCAAAGGGCTGGATATCCGCATCCTGCCGCCGGTCGAGGCGACGAAGTTCTCGCTCGAGCGCATTCGCAAGGGCCTCGACACCATCTCGGTCACCGGCAACGTGCTGCGCGATTACCTGACTGACCTGTTCCCGATCATGGAGCTCGGCACCTCCGCCAAGATGCTGTCGATCGTTCCGCTGCTGCAGGGCGGCGGGCTGTTCGAGACCGGCGCCGGCGGCTCGGCGCCCAAGCATGTCGAGCAGTTCAAGCAGGAAGGCTATCTGCGCTGGGACTCGCTGGGCGAGTTCCTGGCGCTCGGCGCCTCACTGGAGCATCTGGCGCAGGTCAGCGGCAACGAGGACGTCAAGGTCCTCGCCGAGACGCTCGACGAGGCCAACGGCCAGATCCTCGAGCACAACCGCTCGCCGGCGCGCAAAGTGGGCGAGCTGGACAATCGCGGCAGCCATTTCTACCTGGCGCTCTACTGGGCGAAGGCGCTGGCCCGGCGCGATAACAGCTCCGGCCTCGCCGCGCGCTTCAAGCCGCTGGCCGACACGCTGGCGGCCGCCGAGGCCAAGATCAACGCCGAGCTGATCGACGCGCAGGGCAAGCCGGTCGATACCGGCGGCTACTATTTGCCCGATAACAAGAAGACCTCGGCGGCGATGCGGCCGAGCAAGACGCTCAACGACGCGCTCGACGCGCTCTGACATCAAACCCGGCGCGCTCGACGAGCGCGCCGGATTTTCAGCTCGCGCAAGACACCTGCCGGTTCTCGAGAAAAATGGCTTTCTGATATGGCGAAGATCAAGGTGAAGAACCCCGTCGTCGAAATGGACGGCGACGAGATGACCCGCATCATCTGGCAGCTCATCAAGGACAAGCTGATCCATCCCTATCTCGACGTCGACCTCATCTACTACGACCTGTCGGTCGAGAAGCGCGACGAGACGAACGACCAGATCACCATCGACGCCGCCAACAAGACCCGCGAGGTCGGCGTCGCCGTCAAATGCGCCACCATCACGCCGGACGAAGGCCGCGTGCAGGAGTTTGGCCTCAAGGAAATGTGGCGCTCGCCGAACGGCACCATCCGCAACATCCTCGGCGGCACCATCTTCCGCGAGCCGATCATCTGCAAGAACGTGCCGCGCCTGGTGCCGGGCTGGACACAGCCGATCATCATCGGCCGCCACGCCTATGGCGATCAGTATCGCGCCACCGATTTCAAGTTTCCCGGCAAGGGCACGCTGACCATCAAGTTCACCGGCGACGACGGCAAGGTGATCGAGAAGGAAGTGTTCAAGGCGCCCGGCTCCGGCGTCGCCATGGCGATGTACAATCTCGACGACTCGATACGCGACTTCGCCCGCGCCTCGATGAACTACGCGCTGGGCCGCAATTATCCGCTCTACCTGTCCACCAAGAACACGATCCTGAAGCAGTATGACGGCCGCTTCCTCGAGCTATTCCAAGAGGTGTTCGACGCCGAGTTCAAGGACAAGTTCGCGGCGAAGAAGCTGACCTACCAGCATCGCCTGATCGACGACATGGTGGCCTCGTCGCTGAAGTGGTCGGGCGGCTATGTCTGGGCCTGCAAGAACTACGACGGCGACGTGCAGTCCGACACGGTGGCGCAGGGCTTCGGCTCGCTCGGCCTGATGACGTCGGTGCTGATGACGCCGGACGGCAAAGTGGTCGAGGCGGAAGCCGCGCACGGCACCGTAACGCGCCACTACCGCCAGCATCAGCAGGGCCAGGAGACCTCGACGAACTCCATCGCCTCGATCTTCGCCTGGACGCGGGGCCTCGCCCATCGCGCCAAACTCGACGGCAACGACGCGCTGACGAAGTTCTCGGCGACTTTGGAGCAGGTCTGTATCGACACCGTGCAGTCGGGCTTCATGACCAAGGACTTGGCGCTGCTGGTCGGTCCCGACCAGAAATGGCTGTCGACCACCGGATTCCTCGACAAGATCGACGACAACCTGAAAAAGGCCATGGCCGCCTAAGCGGCTCTGGAGCATGTCGGTGCAGGGCGGCGCGGCACATCGCCGCGTTGCATCCATTGGCCGGAAGCGCCGTTATTCCGCCGCAGACCCGATCCAATGAGAGCGCCCGAGCGAGGGCGACCGATGATGCGTTATTTCCGCTGGGCGGCTCTCGTGGCGCTGCTGCTCGCCGTCTTCTGTTTCCTCAAGAACAC
>JAHCKF010000221.1 GCA_026125925.1 Pseudolabrys sp. | reverse complement strand
CGACACCGACTTGAGCTGCGTCTCGACCGGGCGGATCAGCAGGCGCTCGGCGTCTTCGGGGCTGATGCCGCGTTGCGTGAGCTGCACATAGATGATCGGCACCTTGACGTCGGGCTCGGCTTCCTTCGGGATCGTCACATAGGCGATCAGGCCCGCGACCAGCAGGAAGGCAAGCGTCGCCAGCGTCAGCCGCGCATGCGAGATGGCGTAATTGATGAAGGTGGACATCGCCCTGATCACATCCTGTTAAAGCACGCGGCCGCGCCAAGAGGCAGGGCGAAACTCCCTCTCCCCTCCGGGGAGAGGGTTGGGGTGAGGGGGCAAGTGACTTTCGTTAGGCTACAACCCCTCACCCGGCGCACTTCGTGCGCCGACCTCTCCCTATGGGAGAGGTGAAACGGAGTTTGCCGCCAAGCCGTCATGCTCACTTCGCCGCCGTTTCGCTCGGCGTCTGCTCGGCCTCAACCAATTGGCCTTCGCGCACGAAGTCCTGGCCGCGTACGATGATGCGCGCACCATCCTCCAGACCCGATAGCCACATCGTGTTCTGGCGGTCTTCGACGATCTTGACCGGCACGAACTGTACCTTGGACTGAGCATCGACGACGCGCACGCCGATGTCGCCGGCCGACGAGATGGTCAGCGCCGAACGCGGCACTTTCGCCGACGGGACCGCCTGCAGCGACACCACCACTTCGGCGGTAATGCCGTCGGGGATCTTGCCGTCCGGATTGTCCATCTCGACTTCAACGCGATAGGTACGCGTCGTCGCACTCGCCGACTTCGACACGTAACGCACGCGGCCCTTCACGGTCTGACCGGTTATCAGCTTGACCGAAGCCGGTTCGCCGACCTTGACGCCGGCGAGCTTGCGCTCCGATACCTCGACCACCGCCAGCATCGGATCGAGCGCGACCAGCGTGGCGATTTCCTTGCCGGCCATCGAGAACGCGGCGCCGCCGACTTCCGCCGGCACGTCGGTGATGACGCCTGCCCAGGGCGCGCGGACGATCGAGCGCTCGAGCTCGGCGCGAGCGGCGCTGAGCGAAGCCTCCGCCGCTTTGAACTGCGACTCGAGATTGACCATGTCGAGCTTCGGCAGCGCGCCGCTCTGGATCAACGTCCGCTTGGCCTCGAGTTCGGCTCGGCGTTGCTCGACCAGCGCTTCGGCCTGCGCCACTTGCGCCTTGCGCGCGTCGTCGGACAGCACGGCAACGATCTCATCCTTTTCGACGTGCTGGCCGCGCTTGACTCGCAATTCAGTGAGCGCGCCGCCGGTGCGCGCCGTGATCGTCACCTTGTGGTCGGCTTCAGTGCGCCCCGACAACGTCAGCGTCGGCGAATGCGGCGCGATGGCAACCGGCATCACGGAAACGCGAAACGCGGGCTGCTTCTCGGCCTCGCTGGTACGCACCGCGGCCTGACCTTCCGCGCTGTCATGCGGCAGGAGGTGTCCCGACGCGATCCAGAGCACCGCGGCTAGAACAATGCCAACGGCAGTGATACGACTTGCCTTCATCATGACTTCGCCCCATCGCCGCCGGCGTCCATCTTCTTCGGGACAGCCAGCAGCCCATGCACCATGTTGAGAATGAGTGGCAGCGACTCTTCGGCGCTGAATTTCGGATCGACCGAACGGCGCCACGACATGCCGTCCCCGATCGCCAGCAATAGGCCGGCAACGGCCTGCGCATCGAGGTCGGCACGAATCTCGCCGCGCTCCGCCGCGCTCTGCAGCATCGCCGCCATGCGCTCGCGAATGTCGTTTTCGATCGTCTGGTAAAGCTCGCGGATATCCGGATGGCGGCGGCTCTCGGCCATGATCTCGGCACAGATCGACACTTCATCGTCGGTGCGATCGACGAGGTGATATTGCGCGAGACCCGCGAGCGCCTCGAAGAAGTCCGGGGCGTCGTTGACCTGATTGAAGCTGTCGACGGCGTCGGCGCGATTGCGCTCGCAGATGCCGGCGATCAGCGCTTCCTTGGACGGAAAGTAGCGATACAGATTGCCCGGGCTCATGCCGGCTTCGGTGCAGATGTCCTGCATCGAAGCACGGTGGAAGCCGGCGCGGGCGAAGCAGCGCTCGGCCGCGTCCAGAATTTCGGCGCGGCGATCGGATTGCCGCTGCAGGTTGGGGTGCCGCATGACGTCTCCCGGCGGGCGTCGCCGCCCGGATGGCTCGGATTTCCGGATACGCTGAGGCGGCGCATGCACGAGGGCGCGGCGCCGCCACGATAATGAGAATGAACGTTCACTCTATAACTCGGTAGCCATGCACCTGTCAATTGACACCTGAACGTGTCTCGCAGGTCTGGCTGCGGCAGTTGACCGCCCCCCGGGCCGGCCATAGGTTCGCCGCGATGGGGATGGGGTCCCCCGACAACCGCCGGAATGGCTGATGACTCCTGCCGGATGCAACACGCGTGGCTGCGACGGCCCCGCGGATGGCAGGAATCCAACCGTTTCAGGCGGTTTTTTGCCGCCTGAAACCCAAGAGCGGGTGAAATCAATGCTTTATCTGATTGTTTTTCTCGGCGGCGGCATCGGCGCAGCCCTACGCCATGGCGTCAATATTGCCGCGGCTCGTATGTTCGGAACCTCGTTCCCGTACGGGACACTGACGGTGAATGTCGTCGGCTCCTTGGTGATGGGGCTGCTGACCGCCTATTTCGCCTTCAAGGTCGAGATGCCCCAGCATTGGCGATTCTTCCTGACCACCGGCATCCTCGGCGGCTTCACCACCTTTTCGACCTTTTCGCTCGATGTCGCCGTGCTGTACGAACGCGGCGAGGTCGCCATGGCGGCCTTTTATGTGCTCGTCTCGGTCGTGGTCTCGATCGCGGCGCTGTTCGCCGGCCTGGCCTTGGTGCGCAGCCTCACCTGAGCACCGCGCAAGTGCGGCAATTTGTTCAAGGATTTCATGAGATTGAGCCGGGACGACCGGCGTGTTAGCCTGCCTTAAACTCATCGCAAAGAGCGAGCAGAAGGCCGCGCAAGGCGACGGCCTACCGGGAACGCCGCAGGAGACAAGATCGTGATCAGGCTCTTGATTTCAGCCCTGGCGCTGGCTGGTTTGCTGGTCCAGCCGGTTTTTGCGCAGAACGGACGCAAGCCGTTCAGCGCCATGTCGGACGAGGAAAAGGCGAACGCGAAAATCGCGGAGTCGGTCGACGCGCAGTATCGCAACGCGCTCAAGAACACCGACAAGACCGCGAATGAAATCTCGGTCGATCCGTGGTCGAACATGCGCGGCACAGAGACCTCTCCGGCCAAGAAGAAGAAATAAGCCCGCCTGAGCGATCTCGGCCGGACCGACGGCTGCCGCATTCCGGACCCGCGGGGGACCGGGTTGCAAACAGCATCACCGGTGTGAGAGAAGCCCCGCCATGTCCGACGAACTCAAAACTCCACCCGCAGCCGCCGACACGCCACCGGATCGTCTCTCGACCGATCCGCGCAGCCCCTATTTCAATGCCGATGTGCTGGCGCGCGACGTCGGCATCCGCTTCAAGGGCGCGGAGAAAACCAACGTCGAGGAATACTGCGTCAGCGAGGGCTGGGTCCGCGTCGCGGCCGGCAAGGCGCTCGACCGTTACGGCAATCCCCTGACCATCAAGCTGACCGGCACCGTCGAGCCCTATTTCCGCAACAAGACGCCGGATTGATCGTCCGCCGGTGTGACGGCGACTTGCAGTCGGCAGCGCATGAACGACGACCTCGCCCACTCCGACATCGCCCGGCTGGAAGAACGCATCGAAGAGCTGCATCAGTCGCTCGCGCGCTGCGACAAGATCGCGATGGCGGCGCAGATCGCCATCGGCGGCGGCGTGCTGTGGCTGGCGCTTATGCTCGTTACGCTTCTGCCCTTCTCGCCGACCGCACTGTTCGCCGCGCTGGCCTCGGGGCTGGGCGGCGTGGTGCTGCTCGGCTCCAACAAGACGACGCGTGAAGAGTTAGACGGGCAATTGCGGGCGCTCGAAGATCGCCGACGCGCTTTGATCGATGCAATGCGCCTGCGCCTGGTGGAAGACCCCGGCGTCACCCTGCACTAACTTGCCCCATCCTCGTCGATAGCCGCCGCCGCGATGGTTAATAGCATCGCTCAACTTGTCCTGCTCGCCGCCGCCGATTGTTAGGGCGTGCTGCGCAACATGCCGCGCTGGAGAGAGGTGGGAGACCTGCAAGTGATCCGTATTCCGATCAACGGCGACATCGACGCCGCCCTCGATAAATTCAACGCTGCCAAGAAAGAACAGGACAAGGCGTTCAACGAACGCCTCGCCGCCGTTCTCGCGGCGCCCGCGCAGGCGCAGGCGGGTAAGCCGCAGCAGCCGCAGCAACCGCAGGAACCGAAGCGCCCGCCGGCCCCCTCCTACCAGAGCATCCTGGCGCGCTCGCGCCGTATGGGCTGAGGGCCGCCCGCATTCCCCGGACCCCGAATTCTGGCGCCTGAAAAAGCCCTGCTCCGCGGGGCTTTCTTTTTTGCACCGCGATAGAAGTTAGCTATCAAATTGGCGATACTTGAACGAAAATTCCCTATCAGCCGGAGGGCTCGGGTATTATCGTAAGTTGCTGATTTGACGGGGCGAACACCGTGATCGACAAACTAGAATTCCTGCTGGCCCTGGCCCGCGAAAAGCATTTCGGCCGGGCCGCCGATGCCTGTGGGGTGACCCAGCCGACCTTGTCGGCCGGGGTAAAGCACCTCGAAGAACAGATGGGCGTCCTTCTGGTCAAGCGCGGCTCGCGCTTCCAGGGCTTTACCCCCGAAGGCGAACGCGTGCTCGAATGGGCGCGGCGCATCGTCGGCGACAGCCGGGCGATGCGCGAGGACATCAGCGCGCTGCGCCACGGCCTGACCGGCCGGCTGCGCATCGCCGCGATCCCGACCGCTCTGGCCATGGTCGCGCAAATCACGACACCCTATCGCGACAAGCATCCGAATGTTCAGTTCACCATCTACTCCCGCACCTCGCTGGAAATCCTCGAACTGCTGGAGAACCTCGAAATCGACGCCGGCATCACCTATATCGGCAACGAACCGATCGGCCGCGTCAGCATCGTGCCGCTCTATCAGGAGCATTATCGGCTGGTGACCTCGGCCGACGCGCCACTCGGCGACCGCGAAAGCGTCACCTGGGCCGAAGTGAGCCAGGTGCCGCTCTGCCTGCTCACTCCGGACATGCAGAACCGGCGCATCATCAACCGTCTGCTCAAGAGCGCCGGCGGCGAATCGCGGCCGACCTTGGAGTCGGATTCGATGATTTTGCTGTTCAGCCACGTCCGCACCGGGCGCTGGGCGAGCGTGATGCCGGAAAAAATTGCGCAAACCCTGGGGCTCACGGAGCCGATCCGGGCCATCCCGATTGTGCAACCTGATGCAGTGCAAACCATCGGTCTCGTCGTGCCGCAACGCGAACCGATGACGCCGACGACCGCCGCGCTGGTCGCCGAGGCCCGCCGAATCACGCCGTCGTTACCAAGCTAGAACAATCGCTTCACGGCGCAGTTGCGCCTTTAGTCGTATTACGATATAAATATCTCCAGCTGCTCCTTGCGGCATTTACGCAGACAAGCAACAAACAAATTTCAGATCATGCCGCGCGGTTTCTTCGCGCCTGCGGCATGTCATCTTCCTATGGCGTGATTGAAAATC
Source organism: Pseudolabrys sp. (assembly GCA_026125925.1). Next base: position 483 of record JAHCKF010000221.1, on the reverse strand, counting down.
TGAATTTGATTCAGATGTGGCCTCTCCGCACTGTTTAAAAAGGCAGGCGTTGGGGGCGACGTGGCTTCCCCGCGATCTGTCAGAAAACAAAAAACGCAAATCGCATCGCACATGGGGAGTTTCGCACAATGAGCTTTCTCGATCGCAGTCATACAGTTGCAGGACCCGGCTTCAGCCGGTGGCTGGTGCCCCCTGCCGCGCTATGCGTGCATCTCTGTATCGGCCAGGCTTACGCCTTCAGCGTGTTCAACCTGCCGATGAGCAAACTGCTCGGCATCACGCAATCGACGCCCGAAGACTGGAAGCTGACGCAGCTCGGCTGGATCTTTTCCATCGCCATCCTCTTCCTCGGCATCTCGTCGGCGGTGTTCGGCCGCTGGGTCGAGGAAGGCGGCCCGCGCAAGGCGATGTTCACCGCCGCGCTGTGCTGGGCCGGCGGCTTCTTCATCTCGGCCATCGGCGTCTATATGCATCAGCTGTGGC
>JAHCKF010000220.1 GCA_026125925.1 Pseudolabrys sp. | reverse complement strand
CCACGCGCTGCAATTGCCGGCCGGCATGGAGCCGTCGGGCCAGCAGTGCGAGAAGCTGCTCGGCACCGCGCTCGATACCTGCGAGCGCTACTTCACCGCGTTCCAGTTCGTGGTCTGGGCCGGCAAGCCGGCCAAGGAAGCGCTCGAAGCCGCCATGTTCGAGACTTCGGGCGAGGCGTGAGCGCCTAACTGAACCTGGCCGCGATGCCGTCGAGCGCGATGCCGCGCAGCCTGGTCGTCCAGGTCTCGCCGGGCTTGACCGGCATCGCTTTGGTCAGGGTGCCGGTGGTGACGATGTCGCCGGCGGCAATCGGCGGGCTCGCTTCATCGTCCGCCAGCACCTGCGCCAGGTAGCGCAACGCCGACACCGGTCCTTCCAGCACGTTCGACGCCGTGCCGCGATCGACCACCGCGCCGTTACACAGAAGATCGATGTCGAAGCCGGGCAACTCGCGCAGCCACTCGGCCTTGCGCGGCGCCACGGCGTGCCGCTCCCCGATCAGCAGCGCGCCGTGCATGGCATTGGCCGCCGCGGTGTCGGCCTGCGTGAATTTCCACCCCGGATAGATCGACTGCACGATCTCGAAGCCGTGCGCGACCCAGCCGACGCAGCCGAGCAAGGCGGCGTCGTCCATGCCGGGTTGCGGCGCGCTCGAAAAGCCGAAGACGATTTCCGGCTCGATCAGCGGCTCGACATAGGGACCGAGCGGCAGCACCGGCGTGGCGGCGAGATCGCGCACGGTGCGGTCGGTCATGTAACCCCAGTTCGGCGCGGCAACGCCGTATTGCGGCCAGATGGTGCGGTTGGTGAAGCCTATCTTGCGGCCGACAATGGTCTCGCCGCGGTCGATGAATTTCTGGCGCAGCAAGGGCGAAACGCGGCGGGCGTCCGCGAGGCTGAAGCCGCCGGGGCGTGTCGAGAACGGCGTGATCTGCCGGCCCGAGCCGATGGTCGAGAACACTTCGTCGGCGACGGCTTCGATGGTGACGGTCATGGGCGCGACTGTGCGCGGCGCGATGAGGCTTGGCAACATCCCCCTTGTCATGCCCCGCGAAAGCGGGGCATCCAGTACATCGCAGCACGGAGGGGCGTCATGGCCAAGCGCAAGACCGCATCGAAAGCCAAATCCAGGACGAAGGCGCCCACCAAACCGCTCGCCAAATTCAAGGGCCCGCTGGTCCTGCTCGGCGCCGGCAAAATGGGCCAGGCCATGCTCGACGGCTGGCTGTCGCGCGGCCTGGCACCGAAGAAGGTGATCGCGCTCGATCCCAACCCGTCGAAAGAGATCAAGGCCACCGGGCGAAAGGGCGCCGCGATCAATCCGAAGCCGGGACCGAAGGCCAGGGCCGAAGCGCAGGCCATCGTCATTGCGGTGAAGCCGCAAATGGCGCCCGACGCCGTGCCGCCGCTCGGGCTTTACGTCGGCAAATCGACCTTGGTGGTGTCGATCATGGCCGGCCGCACCATGGCCTTCCTCGAAAAGGCGCTGCCGCCCGGCACCGCCATCGTCCGCGCCATGCCGAACACGCCGGCCGCCGTCGGCCGCGGCATCTCGGTCGCCGTCGCCAACAGCCGCGTCACGGCGGCGCAGCGCAAGCTCGCCACCGACCTGCTCGCCGCCATCGGCAAGGTGGAATGGGCCGGCGACGAAGGCCTGATCGACGCCGTCACCGCGGTGTCCGGCTCGGGCCCGGCCTATGTGTTCCTGCTCGCCGAGGCCATGACCAAGGCCGGCATCGCCGCCGGCCTGCCGCCGGACCTCGCCGCCCGCCTCGCCCGCGAAACCGTCTCGGGCGCGGGCGAGCTGCTGCACCGCTCCGACCTCGACGCGGCGACCTTGCGGCAGAACGTGACCTCGCCTGGCGGCACCACCGCGGCGGCGCTCAACGTGCTGATGGGACCGAGCGGATTCGATTACCTGCTGACCGAGGCGGTCGCCGCCGCCGCCAACCGCTCGCGGGAACTGGCGGGTTAGCTTGCCCCGGACGCGGCGCAACGCTTTCGCGTTGCGACGCAGATCCGGGGCCGTTCCAATCGCCGAGTTTGCGACGGTCCCGGTTCGGCAGCGCACAGCGAAGTCGCATTGCGATGCGCCCGGGACAAGTTGCCGCCCTAGAACGGTCGCCTTTGCCGCCTTACATCTTCTCCGCAACGATTGACGGAGACCGGCCATGGCTCGCGAAACCCGCAGGCGCGCATCCGAACGCAAACCGTCCGAGCCGCCGCCGCCGCGCGGCACGTCCGACCGCGACAAGGCGGTCGACGCGCTGATGGCTCTGCTCGCCGACAACCCCTTCGAAGAGATCGGGCTCGCGGAAGTCGCCGGCCGCGCCGGGATCAAGCTCTCCGTGCTGCGCGCCGAGTTCGGCTCGACGCTCGCCATCTATGCCGCACATGTGAAGGACATCGACAAGAAGGTGCTCGCCGGCGACGGCGCCGACATGGCCGAAGAGCCACCGCGCGACCGCCTGTTCGACGTGCTGATGCGCCGGCTCGAGGCGATGGCGCCGTACCGCGACGCCATGCGCTCGATGATGCGCTCGGCGCGGCGCAATCCGCCGCTGGCGTTGGCGCTCAACGCGATGGCCGTTCGCTCGCAATCCTGGATGCTGGAAGCCGCCGGCATCTCGGCCGCCGGCCCGCACGGTGCGCTGCGCGCGCAAGGCGGCGCGCTGATGTTTGCCCGGGTGGTGCAAACCTGGCTCGATGCCGACGATGAAGACGCCAATGACCGGGCTATGGCGGCGCTCGATCGCGGACTCGCCAGCGCCGAACGCTGGGACGGCTTCATGCGCGATCTGTGCGCGCTGCCGAAATGCATCCTGCGCGGGCCGCCGCGCCCGCGGCGGCGCCGCCCGTATGACGAAGGTCCGGCGGAAGCGGACGCGGCTTAGCTTGTCCCGGACGCAATGCAGCGCGTGAGCGGTGCATTGCAGATCCGGGACCGTTCCACATTTCGAGTTTGCGAAGGTCCCGGTTCTGCGGTGCGCGCTTCGCGCAGCACCGCGCCCGGGACAAGAATTACACCGGCACCTTCACCGTCGCGCGCAGGCCGCCCAGCGGTGAATCGCTCAGCGTGATGTCGCCGCCATGCGAGTTGGCGATGTCGCGGGCGATCGCGAGGCCGAGACCGGTGCCGCCCTCGTCCTGATTGCGCGCATCGTCGAGCCGCAGGAACGGCTTGAACACATCCTCGCGCTTGTCGGGGGGAATGCCGGGACCGTCGTCGTCCACCGTGATGGTGAGATAGCGGTGATCGCGGTGGCCGGTGATCGAAATCGAGTGCGCAAAGCGCGCGGCGTTGGACACGAGATTGGCGAGACAGCGCTTGAACGCCGCCGGCCGCACCGTGACCAGCGGCGTGCCGTGAAACACCACCGTGGTGCGATGGCCGTGGCGTTCGGCGTCGTCCTTGAGTTCGTCGAGAAAGGCCGCCATGTCGGTCGGCGCCGCCGCTTCGCCGAGATCGCCGCGGGCGAAGGCGAGATAGGCCTCGAGCATGCGGGCCATCTCGTCGACGTCCTTCTTCATCGCCTCGGCTTCGGGACCCTCGTCGAGCAGCGCCAGTTCGAGCTTGAAGCGCGTCAGCACGGTGCGCAAATCGTGACTGACGCCGGCGAGCATCGCCGTGCGCTGTTCGATGGAACGCTCGACGCGCGTCTTCATCTCGATGAAGGCCTGCGCCGCGCGCCGTACCTCGCGCGCGCCGCGCGGCCGGAAGTTAGGCACGTCGCGGCCCTTGCCGAAACTTTCGGCCGCGTCGGCGAGCTTGAGGATCGGCTTGATCTGGTTGCGCAGGAAGATGATGGCGACCGACAGCAACACCACCGAGGTACCGACCATCCAGAACAGGAAAATCTGCGAATTCGACGCATAGGCGGCGCTGCGCCGCGCGAACACGCGCATGATGTTCCGGTCGAGCTGGATGCGGATTTCGACCAGCGACGACTTGCCGACGGTGTCGATCCAGAACGGCCGCGCGATCTGCTTGCGCAGCTCTTCCGACAAGGTCTGGTCGAGCAGCGAGAAGAACGGCTTCGGCCGCGGCGGCGGCATCTCGCCGAGGGGAAGGAAATCGACCACCAGGCCGAGCCGCTCCTGCGCGATGCGGCGGAGCTGCGACTGGTCGGCGTCCTGCGGATAGGTCTTGTAGATGTCGGCGAGCGCCGCAATGTCCGACACCACGCCGGCGGTCATGCGCTGCGTTACGACGTTCCAGTGACGCTCCATGAAAACGAGCGCCACGACCGACTGCAGGATGACCATCGGCAGGATGATGATGAGCACGGCGCGGGGAAACAGGCCCTTGGGCATCACGCCGTTGAGCCAGCGCGCCATGCGCCGCCAGCCGTCGCGGATCTTGGCGAGCTGGGCGTGGATGCGGCGGATCGGCGGGATCGAGTCGTACCACTCCCACGCGGCGCGCATCCGCTCCGCGGCGAGCCGTACATTGGTGCCGATGTCGAGCGAGGTCATGTCGTGCTCACCAGCCGGTAGCCGATGCCGCGCACGGTCTGCACGAACAGCGGGTTGGCCGGGTTCTTCTCGATCTTGCGGCGCAGGCGGTTGACCTGCACGTCGACGGCGCGCTCGGACACCTGATCGCCATTGCCGGCGAGCGCCATGCGCGACACGGTCTCGCCCGGCGTCGCCGCGAGAATCCGCAGCATCTCGCGCTCGCGATCGGTGAGCCGGATCACTTCGTCGCCGTGGCGCAGTTCGCCGCGCGCCAGGTGATAGACGAAAGGCCCGAAGCGCACGGATTCGACCGGCGGCGCCTCCGGCGGCCGCGCGCGCTTCAAAATGTTGGCGATGCGGAGCGACAATTCGCGCGGCTCGAATGGCTTCGGCAGATAATCGTCGGCGCCCAGGCTGAGGCCCTCGATGCGCGCCTCGGCGGCGTCGCGCGCCGTCAGCATCAGGATCGGCACGCTGGAGGTGCCGCGCAAGGTGCGGGCGAACTCGAAGCCGGTTTCGCCGGGCATCATGACGTCGAGGATGATGAGGTCGAAGGACAGGCCGGCGAGCTTGGCACGCGCGTCGGCGGCGTTGTCGGCGGTGGTGACGCGGAAGCCCTCGCCGGCGAGAAAGCGCGACAGCAGATCGCGAATGCGGCGGTCGTCATCGACCACCAGCAGATGCGGCGCATCGTCGGGGAGTTGAACGACCTTGTGAATCATAAGTTCGACCTCAAACTCCGGTCATTCCCGCGCAAGCGGGAATCCAGAGCCGCATAATCTGTCCGTGCCGCTGCTGGATCCCCGCTTTCGCGGGGATGAGCGGAGAAAACTGTTTCACGCTTTCCTGACCCGGTCGGCCCGCGCCATCAGGCGCAGCACCCCCTCGCGGTTATCGTCGTCGATCATCGCGGTCAAAAAGCGGCGCGCCGTCTCGTGCGACCCCGGCCCGAGCTGGCCGAAGGCGCGCTCGATGCGCTCGGTCTGCAACAGCGCCAGCTTGAGCGATAGCGCCTCGCCTTTGGCGGTAACGTAAAGCAGCCGCTGGCGGCGATCCTGCTCGCCCTCCTTCTGCTCGACGAAGCCCTGATCGACCAGCTGCTTGAGCACGCGGCCGAGCGACTGCTTGGTGATGTTGAGGATGTCGAGCAGGTCGGCGACCTTCATGCCCGGGTTGCGGTTGACGAAGTGCAGCACGCGGTGATGGGCGCGGCCGAAGGCGTATTTGGCCAGCACCTCGTCCGGATCGCCGACGAAGTCGCGATAGGCGAAGAACAGGAGCTCGATGATGTCCCAGATCGGCCCCTCGGCGCGGCCGGTCGCCGCCGCCGAGCCGCCCTCGGCGTCGCTGTCCGGGGTCGGGCCCGGTTTGCCGGCCGAATCTTTTGCGCTGTTATTTATGTCAGCCATGTTGACATATTTTGGTTTTATGTTACAAAAACGCATCCTCGAACGAAACGATCGTTCAGCGCGGCCCGTTTTCGCCGTGCCGGCAAGGCCCTCGGAGCCTTCCGGCGGATAGATGCCAAGTCATACCGGGTGTTGCCGGGTGACGCAAAGTGTTGGAATAAGCTTGGAAATCCGCCGGAGCGGCGGGCCGGCCCGGGTCCCGAGACCCAAGGCCACCGACCTCGTTCCGGGTGCGTATTCACGGAGGAAGTCATGGCTGCGCAATCCTACGACCGGCTCGATGGCGTCATCTGGTATGACGGCAAG
>JAHCKF010000022.1 GCA_026125925.1 Pseudolabrys sp. | reverse complement strand
CGCGGATCGACGATGCTGACGTCGTAATCGAGCATCTGGCCGAGCGGCGCCAAAGTCTGCGAGATATGAACCGCGCCGGTAATGACGAGTTGCGGCGACGGTACATGGACGGTGAGGAAGACGCGGCCCTGCGCGGTTTCCTCCATGCCGCTCTTCCCCATGCGCAGCCGCTTCTCGAGCACGTCCGCCAGCGGATCTGTGCCGACATCGGCGGCCTTGACCAGGCGCTGCGTGCCGGTTTCCGTATCGGTAACGACCACGACCGCGCGCCGCGCAGCGCGCTCGGTGTTGAGGGTGTGCAGCAGGTCGAGCTTCATTTCATTCTCCGGTCTTCACCCTCCCCTGGAGGGGGAGGGTCGGCGAGCATCGAAGATGCGAGCCGGGGTGGGGTGAAGATCACCCCCACCCGCCAGCCTTCGCTTCACTCAGGCTGGCGACCTCCCCCCTCCAGGGGGAGGTGAAGCAAGCACGTGGCTCGCAACAATCAGCTCACCTTCTCCACATACACCCTGATGGTGCCGCCGCAGGACAGCCCGACCTTCCAGGCCGTCTCATCGGCGACGCCGAATTCCAGCGTCTTCGGCTTGCCGCTCTCGATGACGTCGATCGCTTCGGTCACCACGGCACCTTCGACGCAGCCGCCCGACACACTCCCAAGGAAATTGCCTTCCTCGTCGATGACGAGATTGGAGCCGACGGGCCGCGGCGCCGAGCCCCAGGTCTCAACCACCGTCGCCAGCGCCACGCCGCGCCCGGCCTTCGACCAGTCTTCAGCGGCCTTGAGGATGTCTTCGTCGCGACCAAGCATGTTTGAACTCCGTTCTCTTCTCCCTCTCCCCGCGTGCGGGGAGAGGCTCGGGGTGAGGGGCAACCTTTCATCTCAGAGACAAATGAAGCGCCCCTCACCCGGCTCGCTCCGCTCGCCACCCTCTCCCCGTAAGAACGGGGCGAGGGAAAAACAATTACGCCACCTTCCGCAGCATCGCCTTGGTATCGTAACCCTTGTCCGGGCTGCCCGACAGCGCCCGCACCAATGTCGTCATCGATTCCAGATTGTGTACCGGGCGCAGTTCGTCAACATGCGCCAGTATGGTTTTGACGCCCTTGGCGCGCGGCTCGAAACCATCAAAACGCAACAGCGGATTGAGCCAGATCAGCCGCCGGCACGAGCGGTGCAGCCGGTCCATCTCGAAGGCCAAGGTATCGTCGGCATCGCGCTCGAGCCCGTCGGTGATCAGCAACACCACGGCGCCCTGCCCGAGCACGCGCCGCGCCCAATGCTTGTTGAAGTCGTGCAGCGACGTCGCGATGCGCGTGCCGCCCGACCAGTCGACGACATGCGCGCCGCAGGCGGCAAGAGCTTCGTCGGGATCGCGCTGGCGGATCGAGCGCGTCACATTGGTGAGCCGTGTGCCGAACAGGAAGGTCGTGACGCGTTTGCGCGCATCGGTGATCGAATGCAGGAAGTGAAGGAACAGCCGCGTGTACTGGCTCATCGAGCCGGAAATATCGAGCAGCGCCACGATCGGCGGCTCCTTCACGCGCGGACCGAGATATTTCAGGTCGATCAGCGCGCCGCCGGCCTTCATGCTGGAACGCAAGGTGCGGCGGATATCGACCAGGTGGCCGCGGCGTGCCGGCCGCACCCGCCGCGTCTTTACCTCATCGAGCGGCAGCGCCAGGCGGGCGATCGCCGCCTTCGCCGCGGCGATCTCTGCGCCGGTCATCTGCGCGAAATCCTTCTTCTGCAAGATCTCGCGGTCGGACACGGTGAGGCGGGCGTCGATCTCGACCTCCTGCTCTTCCGTCTTGCCCTTGTTGGTGCCGGCGAACAAAGCTTCCTGGATGCGCTGGCTGCCAGCCTCGGGCGCCTTCGGCGCGGTCGGCAGCGTGTCGGGCAGCATCGCGGCGATCAGCTTGTCGATATAGCCGCGGCGACGGAAGAAGATGCGGAAGGCCTGATCGAACAGGATCGTGTGCTCGTGACGCTTCACGAACACGGCATGCAGCGTCCAGTAGAAATCGTCCCTGGTGCCGATGCGCGCGACGTTCACCGCCTCCAGCGCATCGAGCACGGCGCCGGGCCCGACGGGAATGCCAGCCGCGCGCAGCGCACGCGCGAAGTAGACGATGTTCTCGGCGAGACGGCCTTCCGTCCCTTGCAATGCGCCGATGCTTGTCATTCTGCTGCCATGGCCTCGATCTCGAGGAGCCACTTCTCATCGAAGATGCCGGTAATGATCACGGTCAGCGCGGGAACATGCGCGCCCAGCAATTCCTGCCGGATGCTGCGCAGCTCGGCGGCGTAGCGGCGGTCCGACAGAAAAATGGTGACCTTGACGAGATTGTCGATCCCCATCCCTGCCGCCCGCAATTGGGCAAACACATTCGCCCACGCCAGGCGACACTGGCCGTCAAAGTCGGAAGGCACCTGTCCATCGATCGAAACGGGAATCTGGCCGCTCACGATGAGCAGTCGGCTGAATTGCGTGAGGTCAATCGCCTGCGCATACCGGCTGACCGGCTGCGGCGCATCGGCTGCGTTGACGATCTTGGCTTGCATCGACAGTCCTCTACTCCGCCGCCCGCAGCTCCGACTTCACCTCGTCGAGCAGCGCCTTCACCTTGGTGCCGTCGAGCCGCGCGATGTCGTCTTGATACTTCAGCAGCACGCCGAGCGTGTCCGACACCGTCGCCGGATCGAGCGCGACGACATCGAGTTCGGTCAGCGCGCCGGCCCAATCCAGGGTCTCGGCGACGCCGGGCGACTTGAACAGGTCTTCCTTGCGCAGCGCCTGCACGAAGGCGACCACCTGGCTCGACAGCTTCTTCGCGATGCCCGGCACCTTGGCGCGCAGGATATTGAGTTCGCGCGCTGCGTCCGGATAGCCGACCCAGTGATAGAGGCAGCGGCGCTTGAGCGCGTCGTGCACTTCGCGGGTGCGGTTCGAAGTGACGATGACGATCGGCGGATGCTCCGCCTTCACGGTGCCGAGTTCGGGAATGGTCACCTGGAAGTCGGCCAATACTTCGAGCAGGAACGCTTCGAAGGCCTCGTCGGTGCGGTCGAGTTCATCGATCAGCAGCACCGGCGGTCCGGCAGGATCGGGTTCGAGCGCCTGCAGCAACGGCCGCTTGATGAGATATTGCTGCGAGAACACGTCGTGCTCGAGCCGGGCGCGGTCGCCCTCACCTTGCGCCTCCGCCATGCGGATGGCGATCATCTGCGCGCCGTAATTCCATTCGTAGACGGCGGCGGCGACGTCGAGGCCCTCGTAGCATTGAAGGCGGATCAGCCGCCGGCCGAGCGCCGAGGACAGCACCTTGGCGATCTCGGTCTTGCCGACGCCGGCCTCGCCCTCGAGGAACAAAGGCCGCCCCATCTTGAGCGCCAGATACAGCACCGTCGCCAGCGACCGGTCGGCCACATAATCAGCCTTGGCCAGCATGGCCAGCGTTCCATCAATGCTGTCGGGAAGCGGTGTAACGGCCATTCTTCAATACCTTGCGTCGGTACCCTCGGTGACACTTTATCCGGTGTCGGCGCCGGACTACATCTAATGGCACCAGGGCCGCCAAACCAGCCGAAACGGGCCCCTGTTGCAGCAAATTCGAGATAGCAGCCATATGTTTACGGCAGAATGGACCATTCCATGACCACCGCAGCCGATGCCCCGAACAGCCCGGCCCGCTTCCCGACCATCGACGCCGGGGCCCGGATCGGCCACGTCCATCTCAAGGTGGCCGACCTTTCGCGCGCGCTCGACTTCTACTGCGGCGTGCTCGGCTTTTCCCTGACCACGACCTATCCCGGCGCCGCCTTCATCTCGGCCGGTGGCTACCATCATCACCTGGGGCTCAACACCTGGGAGAGCAAAGGCGGCTCGCCCCCGCCGCCGGGCACCACCGGGCTGTTCCACACCGCCATCCTCTACCCGACGCGCAAGGCGCTGGCCGACGCGCTGCAGCGGCTGATCGTCGCCAAGATCCCGCTCGACGGCGCGTCCGATCACGGCGTCTCCGAGGCGCTCTATCTGCGCGATCCGGACCAGAACGGCGTAGAGTTGTACTGGGACCGTCCGCAGGACGAGTGGCCGAAGAAGCCGGACGGCTCGCTCCACATGTTCACCCGGCCGCTCGATCTGCACGATCTCCTCAAGGAGCTGGAGCGCTAGGGCGCGGCTGGATATTTGGCGTCGCAGCGCCACCGCCAGGTTCGGATTACGTATATTTCCTAGGGAGTTATCCTTACCTCCACGCGCCGTTTTATTGCGCTGCGTCAACCAGCTCCTCAGCCGCGCTCCTAGGTTGCTCCTGTCGGCGACGAACTTCCGCCGCGACACGAACGTCAGGAGAAAGTCATGCGGCTCTTCAAAGATAGAAACGACCGGGCCTTCCTCGGCTCCGCCACTGTGGTGCTCGGCGCCAGCGTTGCCATCCTGCTCGGATCGACGTTCTTCAACGGACAGTTTCACCCGGATCGGCTTTTAGACACGACGGCCACGGCTGCCTCGCTCGGGCCGGTCCAGCCGGTCAGCTACGAAGCTACTCCGGCGCGCGGACCGGTCCCGCTGGCGCATACGCGAACCAAGATTGCCAAGACCGACGGCCCTGTCTCGATCGTCCGCGATCCCAGCGACCTGCCGCCGCCAATCGCCGCGCGCGGCCCGCAGCGCGTCAAGGTCGATCTGGAGACCGTCGAGGTCACCGGGCAGCTCGCGGACGGCGCGACCTATCGCTACTGGACCTTCAACAACAAGGTCCCGGGTCCGTTCGTGCGCGTCCGCGTCGGCGATACCGTCGAAGTGCACCTCAAGAACGATGACAACTCGGCGATGATGCACAATGTCGACTTCCACGCCGTCACCGGTCCCGGCGGCGGCGCGAAGGCGACCGACGCGGCCGCCGGCGAAGCGCGCAGCTTCGAGTTCGTCGCCACGAACCCCGGTCTCTATGTTTATCACTGCGCGGTGCCGATGGCCGCGCAGCACATCTCGAACGGCATGTACGGCCTGATCCTGGTCGAGCCGGAAGGCGGCATGCCGAAGGTCGATCATGAATTCTACGTCATGCAAGGTGAGATCTACACCGAACAGAAGGTCGGCTCCCAAGGGGAGCTCACCGAGAGCTACGACAAGCTGATGGATGAGAAGCCGGAATATTATGTCTTCAACGGCGCGGCGCTCGCGCTCGCAAAGGACATGCCGCTGAAGGCCAAGGTCGGCGAGACCGTGCGCATCTTCTTCGGCGTCGGCGGACCGAACAAGACGTCGTCGTTCCATGTCATCGGCGAAATCTTCGACCGCTACTACAACCTCGGCTCGCTCACCACGCCGCCGGTTCGCGACGTGCAGACCATCACCGTACCCCCCGGCGGCGCCGGCGTCGTCGAGTTCAAACTGCAGGTGCCCGGCAAGTTCATGCTGGTCGACCACGCCTTGAGCCGCGTCGAACGGGGTCTTGCCGGCGTGCTGGAGGTAACCGGTCCGGACAATCCGAATGTGTTCAAGGACCACGACCCGGCGAAGTCCGCGCAATCGATGTCGCACTAGCCGGAGAGGACGAAGTTAAACGGGGACGGCCTTCCCTGCCGGGAGGGCCGTCCTCTTTTCGAGCCGGCCCGCTGCATTGCACGGCTACCGATCGTTAATCCCCCTGCCTTAGCCTCGGCGCCGCTGGGGGAAAACATGTCGAGCATCGAATGGCGGGCAACCGCCAACACGACGGCCATTGCTGGCGTCGATCCTTATTCGCATGAGCAGACCGCCGCGGCAGTGGCGCGGCTCAGCGCCGTGGTCGAGGCCCAGGCGCGCACCATCGGCCACTACGAGGCCGCCATGGCGCGCAGTCGCGAGATATTCGAGCGTGCTTCCGCCGCCGCCCGCCTCGGCCTGTGGGAGTGCGACCTCGCCAGCCAGTCGTTGCAATGGTCGGGCGGCACCTACGACATGTTCGATATCGCGCGCGACCGCCCGCTCAAGCGCTGCCAGGCGCTGATCCGCTATCCCGCCGAGTCGCTGAAGACGCTGGAGGCGGTGCGCAGCCGTGCCATCGCCGAGCGCACCGGCTTCAACCTCGACACCGCGATCGAGACGCCGAACGGCGGCCGCCGCGTCATCCGCATCACCGCGACCGTCGAGTGCAACGGCAACCGGCCGATCCGGCTGTTCGGGCTCAAGCAGGATATTACCGAAGAGACCGAGCGCTGGCAGCGCACGCGCTACCTCGCCGAATTCGACGAACTGACCGGCCTCGCCAACCGACACCAGTTCAAGACAAAGCTCAGCGCCGTCTGCGATGGCGAGTGTGAGGCCAACGGCACGCTCATGCTGCTCGATCTCGACGGCTTCAAGTCCGTCAACGATTCGCTCGGCCATGCGGTTGGCGACGAATGTTTGAAGGAAGCGGCACGGCGCCTCGCCGCCGCCTGCGACGCCGGGGATGGGGTGGCGCGGCTGGGTGGCGACGAGTTTGCCGTGCTGGTGATGGCGGACGGCCGGGCCAACGCCACCCTGCTCGCCCGCAAGATCATCGCCGCGATGGCGCCGCCGATGCGCGCCGGCTGGCGCCGCCTCCAGGTCGGCGTCTCGATCGGTCTCGTCCCGCTGCGCGGCGTCGGCTCGGCCGAGGCGCTCAAGCAGGCCGACATCGCGCTCTACGCCGCCAAGGCCGCCGGACGCGGCAACTTCCGCTGGTTCGCGCCGGCAAGCATGCGGACCTAGGCCGCGACCGTCTCCATCATCGTGATGTCGAGCATGAACGAGCCGTCGGATTCGATGGCGAAATGCTCGCGCACCTCGGCCGAGGCCGCCGTCTGCAACGCCCGGATCGCCCGCGCATTGTCGTCCGGCGTCCGCATGCGGGCGATCCAGACCGGATAATCCATCCGTAGTTGCCAGGTGTTCAGCGCGCGCACCGCAAAGCCGGCAGTCTCCAGCGCCGCCGACCATTCGGCCAGTGTGTAGTCGCGGACATGCGAGGTGTCGCGCAGCAGTTCGACGGCCTGGATATGCGTGTCGAACAGCGGCTCGCCCGGCGCATAGGCGTCGATGAACACTGCCGGTGCGCCCGCCTTCAGGACACGGCGCGCCTCGCGGATGCCGACCGGAAAATGCCGCCAGTGATGCGCCGAATAGCGGCAGCCGAGGAAATCGAAGGTGCCGTCGGCGAAAGGCAGCTTCTCCGCCGGCGCCTGCAACGTCTCGATGTTGGCGAGGCCCTTCTCTTTGGCCGTGGCGCGCACTGCCGCCAGCATCTCGGCCGACAGGTCGCTCGCGGTCACACGCTGCGCGTGCTTGGCCAGCCGGTAGGCGACGTGGCCGCCGCCGCAGCCGAGATCGAGCGCATGCGCCGGCCGCGCCGCGGCGACCAGCGCATCGAGCGCCTCGAGGTCCCGCCCTGCGGAATGGACGGCGCTTTCGACATAGGCCTTGGCCTGTGGGCCGAACTGATCATCGACGACGGCGTCGTGTGCTCGCGACATGGCTTGTTTCCCGACTGGCCCCCTGGATTGCCGGTGGATCATGACCCGGAGTATAGACTGGTACAATAAACCAGTTATCCTGGTATACTATCTGCCACGCTAACGCGCCTGCTCATGACCGATCCCGACCGCCGCCGCCTGCTCGGCCAGTTCGTCCGCACCCATCGGGAGGCGCTGGCGCCCGCGCCCGCCGCCACCCGCCGCCGCACGCCGGGACTGCGCCGCGAAGAATTGGCGGCGCGCGCCGGCATCAGCGCGACCTGGTGCACCTTCATCGAGCAGGGCCGCGACGTTCAAGTCTCCGGCCACGCGCTCGGCCGTCTCGCGGAAGCCCTGGCGCTGACGCGCGCCGAGCGCGCCTATCTGTTCGAGCTCGCCGACCGCCGCGACCCGCGCTCGCCCGCCCCGGACGAAAGCGCCGACGCGCCGATTTCGCTCAAGGCCGCGGTCGGCGCCGCCGCCTACCCGGCCTACGGGCTCGACCGCCTGTGGAATGCTTGCTGTTGGAACGACGCCGCCGCTCACTTGTTCGTCGGCTGGCTCGACGCCGATCATCAGCGCAACCTGCTGCGCTTCGTCTTCGTCGATGAAGCGGCGCGGCGCCTGATCGACGGCTGGCAGGATCGCGCCCGCCGCCTGCTCGCCGAATTCCGCACCGACTTCAGCCGCAGCCTCAACGATCCGCGCCTGCGCGACCTCGTCGATGGCCTGCGCCGCGACAGCGCCTTGTTCAACGCCGAATGGCAGGCGCAGACAGTGCTCGGGCGCGAAGGCGGCCGCCGCCGTTTCACGCACCCGCAGGACGGCGCGCTCGTTTACACGCAGCACAGCTTCGCGCCGGCCGACCGGCCGGATACCAAATTCGTACTGCTGGTGCCGGAGAAGAACGGCGAGGCGTAATTGTGGACGCTACACCGCAACCCGCTCCGGCCGCCGCAACATGAAGGTCAGCGCCACGGCGGCGAGCGACACGCCGAACATCAGGACAAAGCCCACCTCATAAGTGCCGGTGGCGTCGAAGATCGCGGCGCCGAGATAGGCGCCCATGCCGCCGAAGATCTGATGCACCAAGGTGATCAGGCCGGTCAGCATGCCGAGATGGCGCGTGCCGAAGCTCTCCTTGACGAAGACGACAGTGAGCGGCGCCGTCACCATGAAGGTGACGCCGAAGACCAGCGCGAACACCGCGACCGAGACGGTCGACTGATCCACCATCACCAGTCCGAAGACGCCGACCCGCGCGATGAAGGACAGCGCCGTCGGCCAGACCGGGCCGGAGCGGTCGCTCACCGCACCGGCGGCGACGACCCCGATGAGGCCCATCAGCCCCATCACCGCCAGAAGGTTGCCGGCGAGGAAGGCGTTGACGCCGCGATCCTGGGCGAAGGCGACGACATGGGTCGAGACGAAGAAATCGTCGAAGCCGCAGATGGCGTAGATGACGAGCAGCAACCAGAACTGACGCGTGCGCGCCGCCTCGCGCACGCCGAGGCCAATGGCCGGCTGCGCCGCCTTGGCCTGCGCTGCCGTGTTCTTCGGGATAGCCAACAGCACCAGCGGCAGCAGCGCCAGATGCGCGATGCCGAGCCAGACATAGATCGATTGCCACGTCACCGTGAGCATCACCGCCGCCAGCGTCGCGATGACAACGAGCTGGCCGACGCTCATGCCGGAGATCACCGCGGCATTGGCGATGCCGGTGCGCGCGGGGAAAACACGCGTCACCATCACACTGACCGGGATCAACGACGCTGCGCCGTTGCCGAGCGCGAAGACCACGCCGTAAGCGACATGCGCGTGCCATGGCGCGGAAATCTCGCTCATGGCGCCAATGCCGAGGCCGGCGATGACCAGCCCGGCGCCGAGCACCAGCCGTGGACTGGCGCGATCGGCGAGATAGCCGGCAGCCAGCATCGCCGCCGCCGAAACGACCTGGAACAGCGCAACGGCAAGACCGATGTCGCTGCGGCCCCAGCCGAAGCCGTCGACAATTGGCTTCAGCGTCAGGCCGACGGCGAAGCGCGCGCCGCCGCCGACGAACAGCACCAGAAAGCCGGCGGCGAGAATGAGATAGGCGCCCGCCGTTACCGGCGAGCGCCTTTGTTGCGCGGCTGTGGCCACGACAATAACCGACGCGCGAAGCGCTTTAGGCCGTTGCTTTCGCCAGCGCGCGCTTGGCCAGAACGGCGACCAGATGCGCGCGATATTCGGGCGTGGCGTGAATGTCGGAGTTCATGCCCGAGGCCGGGATGGTCAAACCCTCGATCGACTTCGGCGAAAAACGCTTGGCCAACGCCTCTTCGAACGACTTGACGCGGAACACGCCGTTCGAGCCGGCGCCGGTGACCGCGACGCGGATGTCCGGGCCGCGCTTCGACACGAACACGCCGACCAGCGCGAAGCCCGACGCCGGATGCTTGAATTTCTCGTAGGCCGCCTTCTTGGCAATCGGGAACGACACCTTGACGATGATCTCGCCCTCTTCCAGCGCGGTCGAGAACATGCCGGTGAAAAAGTCGTCGGCGGCGATTCGGCGCTTGTTGGTGATAATGGTGGCGCCGAGACCCAGGCACGCCGCCGGATAGTCGGCGTTCGGATCGTTGTTGGCGATCGAACCGCCGATCGTGCCGCGGTTGCGCACCTGCGGATCGCCGATCGAGCCCGGCACCGAGGCCAGACCCGGCAGCACTTCCTTGAGCACGTCGGACTTGGCGACGTCGGCGTGGCGCGTCATGGCGCCGATCACGACCGAACGGCCCTTGAGTTCGACACCGGTCATGCCCTCGACCTGCGACAGGTCGATGATGGCGGACGGCTGCGCCAGCCGCTGCTTCATCACCGGCAGCAGCGAGTGCCCGCCAGCGAGCAGCTTGCCCTCCGGGTTGCGCGACAAAAGGCCGGCGGCCTGACGCACCGTGGTCGGGCGATGGAAGGTGAAGTTGTACATCGACGTTCTCCGTTCGAATTCTTACGCCGCCTTCGGCGGCGTTTTTTGCATCACCGACCACACCGCGCTGGCGGTGGCCGGCATGGCGATTTCT
Source organism: Pseudolabrys sp. (assembly GCA_026125925.1). The sequence goes on along the minus strand of JAHCKF010000022.1, from coordinate 9,737 downwards.
TCCGTCCCGAGCGCATCGGTGATGGCGTTGATCACCGCCGCCGGCGCCGCGATCGCGCCGGCCTCGCCGCAGCCCTTCATGCCAAGCGGGTTCGACGGCGACTTGGTCTCGGTCAGGCCGACATGGAACGATGGCAGGTCGTGCGCACGCGGCATGGTGTAGTCCATGAACGAGGCGGTGACCAATTGGCCGCCGGCGTCATAAACGACGCCCTCGAGCAGCGCCTGGCCGACGCCTTGCGCGATGCCGCCATGGACCTGGCCCTCCACGATCATCGGGTTGATGACGGTGCCGAAGTCGTCGACCGCGGTCCAGTTGACGATCTCGCTCTTGCCGGTTTCTCGATCGATCTCGATCTCGCAGATGTGGCAGCCCGCCGGGAACGTGAAGTTGGTCGGGTCGTAGAACGACGTTTCCTTCAGGCCCGGCTCGAGTTCGGCGCCGGTGAACTTGTGCGCGATGTAGGCATTGAGCGCCACATCGCCGAAGGCCACCGACTTGTCGGTGCCTTTCACCGTGAACTTGCCGTCCTTGAAATCGATGTCGCTCTCCGCCGCTTCCATCATGAAGCCCGCGACCTTCTTGGCCTTGGCTTCGATCTTGTCGAGCGCCTTGACGATCGCCGACATGCCGACGGCGCCGGAGCGTGAACCGTAGGTGCCCATGCCGAACTGCACCTTGTCGGTGTCGCCATGCACGATCGACACGCTGTCGAATGGAATGCCGAGGCGTTCAGACACGAGCTGCGCGAAGGTCGTCTCGTGGCCCTGGCCGTGCGCGTGGCTGCCGGTGAGCACTTCGACATTGCCGGTCGGATTGACACGCACTTCCGCGCTTTCCCACAGTCCGACGCCGGCACCGAGCGAGCCGACCGCCTGCGACGGCGCGATGCCGCAGGCTTCGATATAGGTCGAATAGCCGAGGCCGCGCAGCTTGCCGTGCCGCGCGCTCTCGCGCTTGCGTTTGGCAAAGCCTTTGACGTCGGCGAGTTCCATCGCCTTCTTGAGCGACGCATTATAGTCGCCGGCATCATAGGCCATGATCACCGGCGTCTGGTGCGGGAAGCTCTTGATGAAGTTGCGCTTGCGGAATTCGGCCGGATCGAGACCCAGTTGCCGCGCCGCGACCTCGACCAGCCGTTCGACGACGAAGGTCGCTTCCGGACGGCCGGCGCCGCGATAGGCATCGACCGGCACCGTGTTGGTGTAGACCGCATCGACCTCGCAGTAGATCTGCGGGATGTCGTACTGGCCCGACAACAGCGTGGCGTAGAGATAGGTCGGCACCGACGACGAGAAAGTCGACATATAAGCGCCGAGATTGGCGATGGTCTTGGCGCGCAAGGCGGTGATCTTGCCGTCGCCATCGACCGCCAATTCGGCATGCGTGATGTGATCGCGGCCATGCGCGTCGGTAAGGAACGCCTCGGTGCGGTCCGACGTCCACTTCACCGGACGGCGCACCTTGCGCGCCGCCCACAGGCAGACGACCTCTTCCGGATAGATGAAGATCTTGGAGCCGAAGCCGCCGCCGACGTCCGGCGCAATGACGCGCAGCTTGTGTTCCGGAGCGATGCCGACGAAGGCCGAAATCACCAGCCGCGCGACGTGTGGGTTCTGCGACGTATTCCAGAGCGTGAGCGAGTCGTTGCCGCCATCGTAATCGGCGAGCGCGGCGCGCGGCTCCATCGCATTGGGGGCCAGACGGTTGTTGACGATGTCGAGCTTGGTGACGTGCTTGGCCGCCTTGAACGCCGCCTCGACCGCCTTCTGGTCGCCGAGATTCCACTGGTAGATCGTGTTGTTGGCGATGTCGGCGTGGATCTGCGGCGCGCCCTTGGCCTGCGCCTTGGCCGGATCGACCACGGCGGGCAGCACCTCATAATCGACCACGACTTTTTCGGCGGCGTCCTTCGCCTGGCCCAAAGTATCCGCGATCACCACCGCGACCGCGTCGCCGACGTGATTGACCGTGGTCGCCGCCAGCGCCGGGTGCGGCGCCATCTTCATCGGCGAGCCGTCCTTGGAATGGATCATCCAGCCGCAGATCAGGTTGCCGATCTTGTCGCCGGCGAGTTGCGCGCCGGTCAGCACATCGACGACGCCCGGCATGGCCTTGGCGGCGGCGACGTCGATCTTCTTGATCCTGGCGTGGGCATGGGGCGAGCGCACGAACACGGCGCGGGTTTCACCGGGACGCACGACGTCGTCGGTGTACTGGCCCTGCCCGGTGATGAAGCGGAAGTCTTCCTTCCGGCGCACCGGCGCCCCGATCCCATTGGCGGTCATTGGCAGCTTCCTCCCATTGTCTTCTTATCGACGTTGTTCGGTAGCCAAGGTCGCGAGCAGCGCCGGCGCTATTTGGCCATCGCCCGCGCGCCGGCTTCAATCGCCTTGACGATATTGTGGTAGCCGGTGCAGCGGCAGATGTTGCCGTCGAGCTGTTCGCGGATCGTGTGCTCGTCGAGTTCGTTGCCGTTGCGGCGCACGATGTCGAGCGCGGCCATGATCATGCCGGGGGTGCAATAGCCGCACTGCAGGCCGTGGTTCTCGCGGAAGGCTTCCTGCATCGGGTGCAGCTTGCCGTCCGGGCTCGCCAGACCTTCGATCGTGGTGATCGACTGGCCTTCGCACTGGACCGCCAAGGTGGTGCAGGATTTGGCGGCGATGCCGTCGATATGGACGACGCAGGCGCCGCATTGCGAGGTGTCGCAGCCGACGTGAGTGCCCGTCAGCCGCAGGTTTTCGCGCAAAAATTGCACCAACAGGGTTCGCGGTTCGACATCGCCGGTGACGGTCTTGCCGTTCACCGTCATGGACACTTTCGCCATGAAATCCTCCCAGAACTGGGGACCAACGCCCCGCTTTTAGCCACCGCCACGCCTGACGCCGGCTCATCCCTACAGATGCGGGCCGATTTCGAACCGGAATCCGCTTTTGAACCAGACTAACTTGAACCCCCGAATGCGCATGGGTCAAGCGGTTCCAACCTAAAATCGGCGCGAACAGAGCATGGTTGCGATGCACAATTGGCGGATTGCGCCGAAAGTCGATGTTTCTCGCAAAATTACGTTCATTCAGGGAACGGAAAAAGGGTCCGGCGTTTAGTGTCGCAGGTTGGTTTCGACAGCGACGAAAGGCTGCACCATGCGTAGGAAGTTTACAGCGGCGATCGCGGTGGTCGCTCTCATCGCGTCAGTGGTGGCGGCGGCAACGCCGGCCGACGCACGCTGGCGCCATCGTCATCACCACGGCGGCTGGGGCGGCGGTGCCGCGCTCGGCGGCTTCGCGGCCGGCGCCATTCTCGGCGGCGCGCTCGCCGCGCAGCGGCCCTACTACGGCTACGGGCCCGGACCGGTCTATTATGACGCCGGCCCCGGCGGCGACGCCGTCGGCTACTGCATGCGTCGCTTCAGGTCGTATGATCCGGCGTCGGGCACCTATCTCGGCTATGACGGCTATCGCCACCCCTGCCCGTAGCGCCCGCTCCACGACCAATAGAAAAAGCCGCCCAAAGGGGCGGCTTTTTTGTATCCGGCAGGCGGATCAGGCTGCCGGCGCGCCGCCGACATTGGCGGCGAAGTTCTTGAAGAAATCGTCGGCGGTCTTCTTGGCCGCGCCATTGACCAGGCGTTGGCCGAGCTGGGCGAGCTTGCCACCGATCTGCGCCTCGACGTTGTAGGTCAGCAGCGTGCCGCCGTCCTTTTCCGTCAGCGTCACCGTCGCGCCGCCCTTGGCGAAACCGGCAACGCCGCCGTCACCCTCACCGGAAATCTTGTAGCCGTTCGGCGGGTCGAGATCGGTCAGATGCACCTTGCCCTTGAACCGCGCCTTGACCGGCCCGATCTTGGTCACGGCAACGGCCTCGAAGTCCGTCGGCGACGTCAGGGTCAGGGTCTCGCAGCCGGGAATGCAGGCCTTGAGGACCTCGGGATCGTTGAGCTTCGCGTAGACCACTTCCCGGCTCGCAGGAAGCTGCACTTCGCCCGTCATCGTCATTGCCATGGCCGCTATCTCCTTCTCGTCGGGCCCGTCGCCGGCCCGGGGGAGGACTTAAGGCTTCGCGCGCCCGCTGAAAAGGGCTTTGCAGCATGGCTGCGGCCGCATTAATCCTGTTCTCCACGTCACCGGAGAAATTTCATGCCGCTGATTACAACCGACGATGGCTGCCGCATCAATGTCGAGGTCTCGGGCAGCGACAGCGCACCGGTGCTGATGCTGTCGAACTCGCTCGGCACCAATATTCACATGTGGGACGATCAGGTCGACGAATGGGCGCGGCAATTCCGCGTCATCCGTTACGATCGCCGCGGCCACGGCGGCTCCGATGCGCCGGCGGGCCCTTATTCCATGGAGCGGTTCGGCCGCGATGTGCTCAGCGTGCTCGATGCGCTCGGCGTCGAGCGGACACACTGGTGCGGACTATCGATGGGCGGCATGGTCGGACAATGGCTGGGCGCCAACGCGCCCGACCGCATCGGCAAGCTCATCCTGTCGAACACCAATTACTACTACGACGACAAGAAGCCGTGGGACGACCGCATCCGCTTCCTTCAGAACAACCCGCTGGAGAAGCTGGTCGACCCGAACATGGAGCGCTGGTTCACCGCAGGCTTCCGCGCCAAAGCGCCGCAGGCGATCGACCGCATGAAGGAGATCTTCCTCTCCTCCGACAAGCAGGGCTACATGGCCTGCTGCGGCGCGATCCGCGACATGGATTTTCGTGCATCCAACGCTTCGATCACGGCGCCGACGCTGGTGATTGTCGGCGCGCAGGATCCGGCGACGCCGCCGGCGCGCGGCGAAGACATCGCGCGGCAGATCCCGGGTGCCAGGGTCGTCAGTATTGACGCCTCTCACATTTCTAACGTCGAGCAGCCCGGCGCCTACACCAGGGCCGTGCTCGATTTTCTGAAGAGCTGAACCAATCTCCGCTCATTCCCGCGCAGGCGGGAATCCGTCGCTTGCCGGATGTGACAAAAATTGGGCCCACGCTTTCACGGGACGAGCGGGCAAAACCACGCGAGGTGAATCATGGACGAGAAAGAACGCTACGACGCCGGCATGGCGAAGCGCCGCAAGGTGCTCGGCGCGGCCTGGGTCGATCGCGCCAACAAGACGCCGCTCAATTCCGAATTCCAGGATTTCATCACCCGCGCCGCCTGGGGCGAGGTGTGGACCCGGCCGCACTACGACGAGCGCACGCGCCGCATCCTCGTCATCGGCACCATGCTGGCGCTCGGCCACTGGGACGAGTTCACCATGCATGTGCGCGCCGCGCTGACCGAAGGCGGCTTCACGCCGGACGACATCAAGGAGATCCTGCTGCAGCAGGCGATCTACTGCGGCGTGCCGGCGGCCAACCACGCCTTCAAGGAAACGGCGGCCATCATCGCCGAACTGAAAAAATAGCAAACGGCGCCCGGCGACGGCCGGACGCCGTTATCGCGCGTGTACGAGTTCAGTGCGACGCCGACAGTCGCTCGAGCCGCGACAACGGCGCTGGCGTCGCCGGAGCGGCGGCGCGGCGCGAATAGCTGCGCTCGACGAGGCAGAGCGCGACGGCGAGCGCCGCCAGCAACAGCTGCAACACCTGCTCGCGCAGCAGCTCGGCGTGCTGCGACCACACCGAAGGGCCGACCGAGACGAGGCTGACGAGGAGGACGACGATCAGTCCGCCTTCGAGGATATCGGCATTGGCCTTGCCGCCGGCGAGGCTGCGCAGACGGTCGGCGATGTGCACGGCGCAGGCCAGCGCCACCGCGAATTTCACGGCGCCGAAGAAAGCCGCAAGCTTCATCAGGCCCGTTGGCGACAGCGAGAAATAGCTGCCGATGCCGAAGACGAATTGCGAACGCCAGACATCGTCGAGACCATAAGTCGGCGAGGTCAGGACGCGCAGCGCGTCGTAACCCCAGAATAACGTGAAATACAGCGCGATCATCACGATCGTCGCGACGGTAGCCCCTGAGACCTTACGCATGGCGCGCTCCCATAATTCCCTCGCTTCATGGGTAGGCGCTTCAAATGCAAGGTTCAAAGGAAACCAAAACTTTACCTTACCGGCCCGGGCCGTTAAGCGGCTTCGTCAAGCTTAACGCAGCCGATGCGGGCGGGCGCGGCCCGGATTGTCCGGCGCCGAATAGAGATCGAACAGGTCACGTGTGGCGGCGCGGCTTGCCGCACAGTTTGGCGCGCGCCGGCAAACGCGGCCTGCCGCATGTCTGCTGCCGGACAGCCACGGCAACCCGTTCCACGGCCTTCGGTTCCCGCACACCTTGTCGCGTTGTCCGCGCGGAACCGATCCGCCGCGCCAAGAGTTCCCTTGTCGAATTATCCTGAGGACGAAGGAGCTGACTATGGGACGTTATCTATTGCTGTGGCTGTTGGGCATTCCGCTGCCGATCCTGGCGCTGATCTGGATCTTCGGCGGCCTGCATTAGGGCAGAGCCCCAGCCGATTGCTGACCCTCCGGCGGCCCGGTCGAACGACCGGCCGCCGCTTTGGTATTATGTCCACCCTCGCCTGCCCGTCGTCTCTTTATTACATTGCACCGCGGCACGCGTTCTCCTTTTGGCACGTAGTTTGCGACGAATGACTTAATAACATCCCGGAACTCGGCGTTGCCGCTGCGGCTGCGCCCTGTTAAGCATTTCACAGGGGCGAAATGGACGGCAGCCGGGCCGTTCCTTCGGAGAGGCGGGCAAGTGCATGGAAGTATTCCTCCAGCAGCTCATTAACGGCATCACGCTCGGGTCCATCTATGGTCTGATCGCCATCGGCTACACGATGGTGTTCGGCATCATCGGCATGGTGAACTTCGCGCATGGCGACGTGTTCATGGTGTCCGCCTTCATCGCGCTGATTGCCTTTCTCTTTGTCACGGCCTGGCTCGGCATTGCCTCGATCACCGTGGCGCTGCTGATCGTGCTGATCGTCGCCATGCTGTTCACCTCGGCGGTGAACTGGGTCATCGAACGCCTCGCCTACCGGCCGCTGCGCGGATCGTTCCGCCTCGCGCCGCTGATCTCGGCGATCGGCATGTCGATCTTCCTGTCGAACTTCGTGCAGGTCACGCAAGGTCCGCGCAACAAGGCGATCCCGCCGATGGTGCGCGGCGAGTTCATCCTGCTCGACAGCAACAATTATGCGGTTGCCCTGTCGTACAAGCAGTTGATTATCTGGGGCATCACCGCCGTGCTGCTGGCGGCGTTCTGGTATCTCGTCGCCAAGACCCGGCTCGGCCGCGCGCAGCGCGCCTGCGAGCAGGACCAGAAGATGGCAGCGCTGGTCGGCGTCAATGTCGACCGCACCATCTCGATGACCTTCGTCATCGCCGCGGCGCTCGCCGCCGTCGCCGGCACCATGTACCTGATGTATTACGGCGTGGTCAGCTTCGCCGACGGCTTCGTGCCGGGCGTCAAGGCCTTCACCGCCGCGGTGCTCGGCGGCATCGGCTCGCTGCCGGGCGCCGTGATCGGCGGCCTGCTGATCGGCCTGATCGAAACTTTCTGGTCGGCCTACTTCACCATCGACTACAAGGACGTCGCCGCGTTCTCGGTGCTGGCAATCACGCTGATATTCCTGCCGCAGGGCCTGTTCGGCCGTCCCGATGTCGAAAAGGTCTGACATGGACAAGCCCGCGCGTCACCAGGGCGTGGACGTCGTCCACGCCGTGAGGGAAGCCTGCATCACCGCCGCGATCACGTTCGTCGTGCTGTTGCCCTTGATCGGCTTCGAGACCGCGAGCGACATCAGCAACAAACTGGTCCTGCATACGCGCTGGGGCCTGCTGTTCTCGATCGTCGCCATTGTCGGCGTCGGCCGCTTGTTGATGGCGCTGGTCATTGTGCCGTGGCTGGCGCAACGCCGGATGCGCCCGGTGGCGGCATCCACCAAACCGACGCTGCTGTCGCATATCGGCCGCTGGTTCACGCCTTTCGCCATTGGCTTCGCCATTGTCTATCCGTTCATCGCGATCGGCCTGACCGGCTTCGGCGGCGCGCTCAAATGGGTCGATAATTTCGGCATCCAGGTCTTGATCTACGTGATGCTCGGCTGGGGCCTCAATATCGTGGTCGGCCTCGCCGGTTTGCTCGACCTCGGCTACGTCGCCTTCTACGCCGTCGGCGCCTATTCCTACGCGCTGCTGGCCAAGAATTTCGGCTTCTCGTTCTGGATCCTGCTGCCGCTCGCCGGCATCCTGTCGTCGTTCTGGGGCATCCTGCTCGGCTTTCCGGTGTTGCGGCTGCGCGGCGACTACCTCGCCATCGTCACGCTCGCCTTCGGCGAAATCATCCGGATGGTCCTCGTCAACTTCGTCGACCTGACCAACGGCTATGCCGGCATCAGCGGCATCCCGCGGCCGAGCTTCTTCGGCATCCCCTTCACCGCCGGCGATGACGGTTTCGCCGCGGTCTTCGGCCTGGAGTTCACGCCGGTCTATCGCACGCTGTTTCTCTATTATGTGATTCTGGCATTGGCGTTTCTGACCGCCTACGTCACCGTCAGGCTCAGACGGCTGCCGGTCGGCCGCGCCTGGGAGGCGCTGCGCGAGGACGAGATCGCGTGCCGGTCGCTGGGCATCAACACCACCAACACCAAGCTCACCGCCTTCGCCATCGGCGCCATGTTCGGCGGCTTCGCCGGCTCGTTCTTTGCCGCGCGCCAGGGCTTCATCTCGCCGGAGAGCTTCACCTTCCTCGAGTCGGCCACCGTGCTGTCGATCGTCGTGCTCGGCGGCATGGGCAGCCAGATCGGCGTCGCCATCGCCGCCGCGCTGTTCATCGGCGGCACTGAGATCATGCGCGATCTCGATTTCCTCAAGCAGATCTTCGGTGAGTCCTTCGATCCGACGCAGTACCGCATGCTGCTGTTCGGCTTCGGCATGGTCATCATCATGGTGTTCAGGCCGCGCGGTCTGATCTCGACACGCTCGCCGACAGTCTTTTTGAAAGAGCGCAAGACAATCTCGGCCGATCTCGTCAAGGAGGGACACGGCTGATGGCGCGCGGCGACACCCTGCTCCAGGTCGAGCATCTGACCATGCGCTTCGGCGGCCTGGTCGCCGTCGACAACCTGTCTCTGCAGGTACGCGAGGGCGACATCACCGCGCTGATCGGCCCGAACGGCGCCGGCAAGACGACCGTGTTCAACTGCCTCACCGGCTTCTACAAGCCGACCGAAGGCCGCATCGCGCTGCGCCATGGCGACGCCGCGGTGTGGGGCGAGTTGGAAAGCCTCACCGACCGCGGCAAGCGCCACGTCACCACCCCGCAAGGCTCGCTGTTTCAGCTCGAGCGCATGCCGGATTATCTGGTGACGCAGCAGGCCCGCGTCGCCCGCACCTTCCAGAACATCCGCCTGTTCGCCGGCATGACGGTGCTGGAGAACCTGATGGTCGCCCAGCACAACAGCCTGATGCTGGCTTCGGGCTATACGTTGTTCGGCGTACTCGGCCTGCCGGCTTATCGCCAAGCCGAGCGCTCCGCGATTGACGTCGCGCGCGAATGGCTCGAGCGCGTCGGCCTCACCGACCGCGCCGACGATCCGGCCGGCGACCTGCCTTACGGCGCGCAGCGCCGGCTCGAGATCGCGCGCGCGATGTGCACCGATCCGGTTCTCTTGTGCCTCGACGAGCCCGCCGCGGGCCTCAATCCGCGCGAAAGCGCCGAGCTCAACGAATTGCTGCTGTCGATCCGCAACCAGTACGGATTGTCGATCCTGCTGATCGAACAC
>JAHCKF010000219.1 GCA_026125925.1 Pseudolabrys sp. | reverse complement strand
CGATCATGTCGGTATTCCTGAGAAGACCCGCCGGGCGTCGCCGCCCCGCTGCTGCCGCATTCAACGGGTTGCGTGGATAGCAGGCTTGGCGGCGAGTCACGTCCAATTCGCCAATTCGTGATGGCCACGAGCCCCCGAGAACGGCCGGGTTCGCGTTGACCGCGCTTGCCGGCGTCTCTTAAGTTCCGCACCAACCACGGCGATGCGCCGAACCGGCCACGAACAACGTTTGACCATGGAATTGACGGGCCTACCTAACAGGAGCGACTGCGCAGCGCCAGCCAAGCGCCGGCGCGGCGTTTTCCGTGCGCTCGCTTTTGCCGCCGCGGCCACCGCCACCCTGTTCGCCGGCCCGTCCGGGCCGCCGCCGGCGCAGGCGCAGAACCGCGGCCTGCCGGTCATCCGCGACACCGAGATCGAAAACCTGCTGCGCGACTACGCCGCGCCGATTCTGCGCGCCGCCGGCCTTGCCAAGCAGAATGTCCGCGTCGTCGTGCTCAACGACCGCGCCTTCAATGCCTTCGTCATGGACGGCCGCCACATCTTCATCAACGCCGGCGCGCTGTTCGATGCCAAGACGCCGAACGAAATCATCGGCGTGTTCGCCCATGAAACCGGCCATCTCGCCGGCGGTCATCTGCAGCGGCTGCGCGAACAGCTCTCGCGCGCGCAGACCGCCTCGATCATCGGCCTCCTCCTCGGCGCCGGCGCCGCGGTCGCCGGCGGCGGCAATGCCGGCGCGGCCGCCATCATGGCGCCGCAGGCCGCCATCCAGCGCTCGCTGCTCGCTTATGTGCGCACGCAGGAAGACCAGGCCGACCACGCCGGCGTGAAGTTTCTCACCGCCACCCACCAGTCGGCGCGCGGCATGCTCGAACTGTTCAAGCGGCTGAGCAACGAGTCGCTGTTCAACTCGCGCTATGTCGATCCCTATCTGCAGAGCCACCCGATGCCGGCCGAACGCATCGCCGCGCTGGAGCAGATCGCCAAGACGAGCCCCTATTACGACGCCAAGGATTCACCGGCCCTGCAGGCGCGCCACGACATGATGCGCGCCAAACTCGCCGGCTTCCTCGACCGTCCCGACACGGTCGCCCGCCGCTACCCGGCGAGCGACACGAGCTTGCCGGCGCGCTATGCCCGCGCCATCGTCGCCTATCGCCGCTCCGACATCCGCAACGCCATCGCCCAGATCGACAGCCTGATCCAGACGCAACCGGGCAATCCCTATTTCCAAGAGCTCAAGGGCCAGGCTTTGCTCGAGGCTGGCCGGGCCGGCGACGCCATCGGTCCGCTGCGCCATGCCGTTCGCCTGTCCAACAACGCACCGCTGATCCAGGTCATGCTGGCGCAGGCGCTGATCAACAGCAGCGGCAAGCAGGGCGCCGAAGAGGCCGTCGGCCTGCTCAATTCGGCGTTGGCGCGCGAGCCGAACATTCCGGAAGCTTATGACCAACTCGCCATGGCCTATGGCCGCAAAGGCGACCTCGGCCGCGCCGATCTGGCCGCGGCGCAAGCCGCCCTTAACCGCGGTGATTTAATGACAGCCCGGCAGATCGCCGCACGCGCCAAGGGACGCCTGCCGGTCGGCTCGCCGCCCTGGGTCCAGGCCAACGACATCACCGACAAACCGCAACCCGCCAATGCCCGCAACTGATCACCGACAAGGACACCTTCCCATGACCACCAAACTGCGCCTCGCCGCCGTCGGCGCCGCCCTCATGGCATCGGCGCTGATGCAGAGCGCCTCCGCCGCCGAGTTCTCGCCGGTACAGCGCGACGAGATCGGCACCATCGTCCGCGAATATCTCATCGCCCATCCGGAAGTGCTGCAGGAGGCGATGGCCGAGCTCGACAAGCGGCAGCAGGCCGCCGAAGCCGAGAAGCATCAGACGGCGGTGAAGGACAACGCCCAGGCGCTGTTCAACTCACCCAACCAGGTCACGCTCGGCAATCCGAAGGGCGACGTCACCTTCGTCGAGTTCTTCGATTACAACTGCGGCTACTGCAAGCACGCCATGGCCGATATGCTGGCGCTGCTCAAGGATCCGAACCTGAAGGTCGTGCTCAAGGAATTCCCGGTGCTCGGGCCGGGCTCCGTCGAAGCCGCGCAGGTCGCCGTCGCGGTGCGCATGCAGGATCCGACCGGCCAGAAATATCTCGACTTCCACCAGAAGCTGCTCGGCGGCCGCGGCCAGGCCGACAAATCTCACGCCATGGCCGCCGCCAAGGCCGCCGGCCTCGACATGACGCGGCTGGAAAAGGACATGGCGAGCCCCGAGGTGAAGACGACCTTGCAGGAGAACTTCAAGCTCGCCGAGGCGCTCGGCATGAACGGCACACCGAGCTATGTCATCGGCAAGGACGTCGTTGTCGGCGCCGTCGGCCTCGACGCGCTGCGCCAGAAGGTCAACAACGCGCGCTGCGGCAAGGCGAGCTGCTGAACGCTACGCGCGGTCGTCGGCCGCGCTGCGGCAATCTGGTTATGCACAAGTCCGCCGGGCACCCTCGCCCGGCGGATTTTTACGTTTACAATGCGAGGGAACCCGACGCACCCGAAAGGGTTGTTGCGCGCATGTATACGATCGGGCTGGAAGAGGAATTCTTCGTTTTCGACGCGTCCACGCGCCGCGCGGTGCGCCGGCTCGACCGGCGTTTTCTGTCCGGCCTGATGGAAACGCTCGGCGACAGCGTCTCGACCGAAATGCTGCAGTCGCAGATCGAGATCGTCACGCCGCCCTGCGAGACCATGCAGGAGGCGCGCACCCATCTCACGGGGCTGCGCCGCACGCTCGGCGATGCAGCCGCCGCGCGCGGCCTCGGCGTTGCCGCCATGGGCACCTTCCCGCTCGCCTTCTGGCCGGAGATGACGCCGACGCGCAAGGAGCGGTACGGCGCCATCATGGACGACCTGCAGATGATTGGCTCGCGCAACATGATGTGCGGCATGCACGTCCATGTCGCCGTGCCCGATCTCGATACCCGCATCAATCTGATGCTGCGGCTGACGCCGTATCTGCCGCTCTTGCTGGCGCTGTCGGCGTCCTCGCCGTTCTGGCAGGGCCACCTCACCGGCCTCATCGGCTACCGGCTCGCCGCCTATGACGAACTGCCGCGCACCGGTCTGCCCGAACTGTTTCGCACCAATCAGGATTACGACGAATACATCGCGGCGCTGGTCGGCGCCGGCATCATTCCGGACGCCAGTTACATCTGGTGGGCGATCCGCCCGTCGGTCGGCCACCCGACCATCGAACTGCGCGTCGCCGACAGTTGCACGCGGCTCGAGGATGCGATTGCCATTGCCGCGCTGTTTCGCTGCCTGGTGCGCGCGCTCGACCGCAACCGCGATCTCAATGCCGGTTTCGACCGCGTCGGTCGCGCCATCACCGTCGAGAACAAGTGGCACGCGCAGCGTTACGGCATCGTCGCGACCTTCGTCGATCCGTTCTCGCGCGCCCCGCTCACCATCGATCAGTGGCTCGATCAGGTCCGCGGTATCATCGGACCGGAGATCGAGGCCTTCGGCTGCGGCGCCGAGATCGCCCATCTTGACCGCATCGTTAGCGGGGGCACCTCGGGCGACCGCCAGATCGACATCTACAAGCAGTCGCTCGCCGCCGGGCGGCGCCGTCTCAGCGCCATCAAGGACGTCATCGACTGGGCCGCGGCGGAGACGCTCGAAACCGGCGACCTCGCCAGCGCCGCCTGATCCCGATTCGCCGGTAAACCGAAGCATCGCTTAACCGGCGGTTTACGACACACGGGCTAGACACAAGGCTTGAAGCGGCGCGCCATCCTTGGCCACCGCGCCCATTGCGAGCCCCGGCAGCCCCTCATGACCGTGCAGGACATCGGCCGGCTGCGGCCGAACCCGGCGATCCGCTCGACGATCGTTGGCGTCTCGCTCGCCGCAATCGTGTCGGCCGCGCTGTTCGCCATCGTCATGTTTGTCTTCAGCCGGGCGGATTATCTGCAGTCGGTCGACGCGTCGTTCGGCGTCACCACCGGCCATCCGGTGTGGAAGACGTTCCAGGGCCGCGTCCTCGCACCTTACATCATCAAGGCCATGGCGCTTGGTTCGCCGGCGCACTACGTCGCGGCGCACATGGCCTTTCAGTTCATCGCCGTCGCCCTCGCCGCCTTTCTGTTATGGCGGCTTGGCCGCAAGATCGGCGGCAACGAACAGAGCGGGTTCTTCGCGCTGGCGCTGTTCGTCATGAGCTTTGTCGCCCTACTGCGCCCGCCGTGCCTCTATAGCTGGGACTTCGTCGATCTCATCGTCTTCACTTTGTTCATCGACTTCGTGCTGGCCAACCGTCCGCTGTCCTGGTTCATCGGCCTGTTCGCGGTGGCCACCTGGAATCGCGACAGCGCCAATTTCATCGCGCTCTGGCTGATGATCGAGCCGGTCCTGCGCGCGCTGCGTCAGCGCCTCAAGGACGGCGTCATGCCGGCGCTCGACTGGCGGCGCATGCTGGCCGGGGTCGCGTGCGTCGCCGCGGGTCTGATCATCGCCGAGCTGCTTCGCCGCAATCTGCTCATCGAGGAGATGGCGCCGAAATACTTCCCGGACAATCCGGTGGTGGCCGGCCACCGCTATAACTTCGTGCTGCCGATCAATATCGAGTACCTCCGGCACTCGCTGTTCAGCCAGACCGCGCTGACGGTCCTGAGCTTCCTCGCCATCACCGTCTGGCTCGGGGCGGCGGCGGCGCGACGCGATCCGCAGCGCGGGTTGCCGCTGTTCGCAATCGAACTGGCGCTGATCGCGGCGACGCTGGGCTTTGGCATCATCTACGAGCCCCGCGTCTTCGTACCGCTGATCCCGTTCTTCGTCGTCTCCGCCGTCCAGATGCGCACCGCCGCGACCTCGCCCGGCCGGATTTCTTCCGCCTCATCAATGGGTTAAATCATCCCCAAGGGCGGCCACGGCGGGCTTCCCACGGCGGCTTGGGCCACCTATAAAGCCTGCCTGTCGAGAAACGCCGCGTGACGGCCTCGACGACGACTGCACCAACAGCCCTGCCGGATCACTTAACGCAATGGCCCAGACCATCTACGTCCTCAACGGACCCAATCTCAACATGCTGGGCGTGCGCGAGCCGGAGAAATACGGCGCGGCGACTCTGGCCGATGTCGAGCGGCTGTGCGCCGAGACGGCCAAGCGCTTCGGTCTCGACATGGTGTTTCGGCAGTCGAACGTCGAAGGCGAATTGGTCACGATCATCCAGGAAGCGCGCCTCAAGAAGGCCGCCGGCATTGTCATCAACCCGGCCGCCTATACGCACACGTCGGTCGCCATCCTCGATGCGCTGACGCTCACCGAGCTGCCGGTCATCGAAATCCACATCACCAACGTCCACCAGCGCGAGCCCTTCCGTCACCACTCCTACGTGTCAAAGGCCGCCAAAGCGGTGCTCGCCGGCTTCGGCGTGAAGGGTTATGCGCTGGCGATCGAAGGCCTCGCCGACATCCTTGGCGCAAAAGAAAAGTAAGACATCTCACGCTATGCGTCTGACCGGCCGCGCCGGCATCGCACCCAACGTCGGAACCGTTTGAATGGCAAAACCGCCGAAAGCCACCCTCGTCGACCGTGAACTCATTCAGGAGCTGTCCAAGCTCCTCGACGAGACCGGCCTGACCGAGATCGAAATCGAGCAGGACGGCCAGCGCATCCGCGTCGCCCGGGGCAGCGTCGCGGTGGCCGCCGCGCCGGCGCCCGTCGCGCGCGCCACAGCGCCGCAGCCGGTCGGAGAATCCGCGGCGGCGCCGATGGATGCCGCCAAGCATCCGGGCGTCGTCAAATCGCCGATGGTCGGCACCGCCTATATGGCGCCGGAGCCCGGCGCCCGGCCCTTCATCGAGGTCGGCACCAAGGTGAAGGCCGGCGACACGCTGATCATCATCGAAGCGATGAAGACCATGAACCAGATCCCGGCCCCGCGGGGCGGCACCGTGACGCAGATTTTGTGCGAAGACGGCCAGCCGGTCGAATTCGGCGAGCCGCTGGTGATTATTGAGTGACGACGTTGCCGCTGGTCGCACGCCTCACCTGTCCCGGGCGCATCGCAGCACCTCTTGGTGATGCGATGCAGAACCGGGACCGCCACGGACTGAAACGGTCCCGGCTCTGCGCTGCACCGCTCCGCTGCGCTGCGCGCTGCACCGCGTCCGGGACAAGAGAACCCCATGTTCGAT
>JAHCKF010000218.1 GCA_026125925.1 Pseudolabrys sp. | reverse complement strand
ACAGCGAAGCAACGGCGCATGCGGCGACTCTCCACAACGAATGCTGCGGCTTGATGACTCTCTGGTGGATAACTGCGGGGACCAATCCGCGGCCCGAATTTGATTCCGTTTTGTTCTCGGAACCGGCGCGTGACCGAGCGGTCCGTCAGCGCGGCGGCGGCAGTTTCTCGCCCAGCGCCCGGCGCCACAGCCAGGGCAAACCGTTTTCGGCATCCGGCCGCTGCGCATAGCGCGTCGGCGGCACGAGCGGCGCGAAGGTCGGGCTCTGCCGCTGCGCCACCTCGAAGTTGAAGGTGTAGCGCGGCTCCATGCCCATGCGCAGATCGGTGATGACGGCGCGGCCGTCATGCTCGCTCATCTTGAAGAAGCCGCGGCTGAAGCGGGCGATGGTAGCGACGAAGCGATTGTCCCGCAGTTGCGCATAAAGTTCTTCGCCGCGCGGGAAACGGTCGAAGGCGACGCCGCGGTCGCGATCGAACAGCGAGTAATAGCCTTCGAGATAGCCCTGCGGCGTGATCGCCACGATGCGCCAGACGATGGTGTTGAGCGGTGCCGGCGTCACCAGCAGCCGTTCGACCTGATGGCCCTGAGCCTCGAGGTTCTCGCGGGCGACGCCGCTGGCGTGATGTTGCGCCAGCGCGCTCCAGCCGAGATAGGCCGTGGAGAGGATGAGGCCGGCGGCATTCCAGCGCCAGCCGCGCGTGTTGCGCAGCGCGAGCGCGACGCCGATGCCGATCAGGAGCGGCAGCGTATAGAGCGGATCGATGATGAACATGCTGCCCAGCGCGAAGGGCGTGTCGGTGAAGGGCAGGCCGAGCTGCGTGCCGTAGACCGTCGTCCAGTCGAGCAGAGCGTGGGTGACGAGCGCCAGCCAGACGGTCAGCCACCACGGCTTGAAGGAGCGCCATTCGCGCAAGGCCGCGGCGGTCACCGCGGCGATCGGCAGCGACGCTACGGTCTGCCAGAACAGCGCGTGGCTGTTGGCGCGATGGAAGACCATGTTGCTGATCGGATCGCCGTGATCATAGAAGGAATCGAGATCGGGCAGGGTGCCGGCGATCGCGCCGACCAACGCCGCCTTCCATGGCCTGGTGCGCCGCCCCATGACGGCAACGCCGATCGCGGCTCCCAGCGCAGCTTGCGACAATGAATCCATGATCGGCGACGAAGCTCCGGGCTTGCCGCTATTCCTTCGACGGCAGGTCGTCGAACAGACTCGACACCGACTCTTCGTGCGCGGTGCGCGCCACCGCTTCGCCGATCAGCGCCGCGATCGGCAGCAGGCGAATGTTCGGCGCCGCCTTCACGGCATCGGTCGGCTGGATGGAGTCGGTGATGACCAGCTCCTTGAGCTGCGACTTCGAGATGCGGGCGACCGCGCCGCCCGACAGCACGCCGTGCGTGATGTAGGCATAGACGGCGCGCGCGCCGTTCTTGAGCAGCGCTTCGGCGGCGTTCACCAGCGTGCCGCCGGAGTCGACGATGTCGTCGACGAGGATGCAGGTGTGGCCGTCGACTTCGCCGATCACGTTCATCACTTCGGATTCGCCGGCGCGCTCGCGGCGCTTGTCGATGATGGCGAGCGGCGCATTGATGCGCTTGGCCAGGCCGCGGGCGCGCACCACGCCGCCGACGTCGGGCGACACCACCATGACGTTCTCGTCCTTGAACTTCTGCTTGATGTCGCGGACCATCACCGGCGAGGCATAGAGATTGTCCGTCGGGATATCGAAGAAGCCCTGGATCTGGCCGGCATGCAGGTCGAGCGTCATGACGCGGTCGGCGCCGGAATGCGTGATCAGGTTGGCGACGAGCTTGGCCGAGATCGGCGTGCGCGGCCCCGGTTTGCGGTCCTGCCGGGCGTAGCCGAAATAGGGGACCACCGCGGTGATGCGGCGCGCCGAGGAGCGGCGCAGCGCGTCCATGATGATCAGCAATTCCATCAGGTGGTCGTTGGCCGGCGCCGAGGTCGACTGGATGACGAAGCAGTCGGCGCCGCGCACGTTTTCCTGGATCTCGACGAACACCTCGCCGTCGGCGAAGCGGCGCACCATGGCTTTGGTCAGCGGCGTCTTGAGGTAATCGCCAATGGCGGCGGCGAGGGCGGGATTGGAGTTGCCGGCGACCAGCTTGATCGCACCGTTCTTACCCGACATCCGCCAACCTCGTTACATCGCGCGCGTTAACCGGAAGAACGCGATTTCGGCGTTGCGCGGCGCCCGGATGCGACGTCCGGGGCGGGTGCGACGAAATTTCACGCTTCAGGCGCGCCGGTCATAACAAGGTGTGCGGGGGGCGGCAATACGCGTTCAGGCCCGTGTCCAGGGTCTTTTTCGGACAAAGCAAGGCCGGGCACGCGCGTTTGTGCGGTAGATCGCGCGGGCCCTAGAGCGCGTTGTCGGCAACGGCCACCGCGGGGGTACGGGTCTGCCGCGCCGCATGGGTCGTGGCCGGCCGTTTCTGCGGCAGCGGCGTCAGCGCCGCCGGGCCGTCCGACGGACCGGCCTGGAGCGGATCGGCGCTGCTCTGGATGCGGTAAATGCCGGCGGCCTCGGGCGAACTGGTGTCGAAGGCCATGGCCGGTGTGGCGGCCTGGCCCGGCGCGACCTCCGGCGAAGTCAGGAACGCCGACAGCTTGTCCATGCTCGACTGCGCGATGCGCTGAAGCATGGCGTCGTCGGCCACCTTCCAGGCCTCGTCGGTCTTCGCCGTCCTGGCGCCGGCCTCTTCGCCCTTGATCTGCAACACGCGCTGCTGCGCGCCGTCGAACACATCCCAGGTCCAGGCGATCGTCGTCTGCTCGCGATCGACGGTGGCGGTCAGCGCGCCGCGCACGCGATAGGCCGACGAGCCATCGCGGGATGCCACGGCGAGCCGGCGCGACTGCGCTTCGTCGTTGAGCCGTTCGACCAGCTTCTGGAATTGCGTCTGTGGCAGTCCGTCGATGACGTCGAAGGCAACGGTGGCGCCGCGCGGCTGTTGCGCGGCGAGATGTGCGGGGCCGTCTTGCTTGCAGGCGGCAAGGCCGCTGGCGATGCAGCCGATCAACACCGTCCGCACAATCACTCGACCCAGCATCGAACCCCCTCAACCCGGCCGGCCCCCTCCGCCGGCGGCGAGTTTAGTGGCTGATGCGCTCAAGTCCAGCGTGGTTAATCGAAGGTTAACGCGATGATTAACGCGCTGCACGTCGTCATTCCGGGGCGCGCCCCGGAATGACGGGTGTCCGCTAGTCGTGCAGCGCGATCGCGTTGATATGTCGGCCGTAATCCGGCTCGCTTTGATGCGTCGCGCGGCGGAAGCTGAAAAAGCGCTCCGGCTCGGCATAAGTGCAGAGGCCGAGATCTTCAAATTTCACGATACCCGCTTGTTGAACGCGCGAGGCGATGTAGCCGGTCAGGTCGAACATCGAATGGCCTTCGCGCGCGGAGTCAGTGAAGAAGCGCGTATTGTCCATGTCGGCGGCGGTAAATCGCGCGACGAATTCCGGGCCGACTTCGTAATTCGCCTGGCGAATGGTCGGGCCGAGCGCGACCGATATGTTGTCGCGCGAGGCGCCGAGCTTCTCCATCGCGGCGAGCGTCGCCTCGATGACGCCGGTGAAGGCGCCGCGCCAGCCGGCATGCGCCGCGCCGATGACGCGCGCATTGTCGTCGGCGAACAGCAGCGGGCCGCAGTCGGCAGTGGAGACACCGATCGCCAGTTCGGGCACGCGCGTCACCACGGCGTCGGCGCGCGGCCGCTGGTCGGGCGCCCATGGCTGTTCGGCGACAACCACGTCCGGCGAATGGATCTGATAGAGCGACAGGAAGCGCTCCGGTTTGACGCCGAGCGACATCGCCATGCGCGCGCGGTTCTCGGCGACATGCTCGGGCGTGTCGTTCGAGCCGACGCCGCCGTTGAGGCTGTCATAGAGGCCTTGCGACACGCCGCCATTGCGCGTGAAGAACGCGTGGCGGATTCCGGGCAAGGTGGCGAGGACGGCAGCTTGCAGCATAGGGACGGTCCTGATCATCGATGTCACGAGGAGACCGGTCGCCCCGACTCCGCTGCCATTAAAGCATGAAGAAGGTGTCCGGCGCGTGGCAAAGTACGCCGTTCCCGCTCAGTCGAAGGCCGGCGGCACCCCGAGCGAGGGCGCGGCATAGGCCGCGGCCTTGAACAATTCGCCCATGCCGGTGCGGCCGATGCCGATCAGCCGCGCCAGCGCCATATCGACATCGGCGGCCTGGGCCCGCGTCGCCTTGCCCTTCAGCGTCGCGGCGCGGGTCTCGATGCCGAGCCGGCGCAGCAGCAGCGATTGCGTGATCGGGCCGTAGGCTTTGGCGCCCATCGCCTCGATGGTGCGCGACAGCGGCGCGAAATCGACATGCGCGGTGAGATCGACCTCGCCGAGTTCGTGCAGCGGATCGGCATAAGCGTGCTTGCCGACCGCCTGCAGCGTATCGCCGAAGTCGGTTTCGGAATGGCCGTAGTCGATCACCAGCGCCGCGCTGTCCTGCGCGACGCGGCGGCCGAGATCGATCGCAGCGGCATCGCTGCGCCATTCGAAGATGGAATCGACCGGCGCGTCGCGCGCCGCCTGCGGCAACAGGATGTCGAGATGCGCCATCGGCTCGGCGGCGAGCACGAAAGCGAGCTTGCCGTCGGCGTCGATGCCGACGCAGCGCTCGCGCCAGCCGTCTTCGGTCTTGACCGCCTGCGACACCGGAATGGCGTCGAAGAACTCGTTGGCGACGATGATGGCGGGACCGTCCGGCACGTCGTTGATCGAATTGTACCACGCCATCGGGATGTTGTGCGGCTCGAGCGCGCGCCGCTGCTGCTCGCGCAGGATCGGACTGATCTCGACGAGGTCGAGCACGACCGCCTTGCGGAACGGCGGCACCACCTGGGCGGCGCGCATCGCGTCCTTCATCAAGGTGCCGCGGCCGGGGCCGAGCTCGACGACGCGCACCTGATCGGGCGAGCCCATCAGCTTCCACACCGCCGACATCCAGATGCCGATCAGCTCGCCGAACATCTGGTCACTTCCGGCGCGGTGATGAAACGCCGGCGCGCGCCGAGCGGATCGCGCGTCACGTAGTAGCCGTATTTGGGATCGGTCAGGCACAGCGCCATGTATTGCGCCACCGGCATCGGTCCGGCCGCATTGATGCGGCGGCGGATATCGATCTCCAGTGGCGTCGGCTCGGTCATGGGAAGTTCATGGCGCCTTGTGGTCGAGCGGATGTTTCAACGCGTAGAGAATGAACGCGACGCCGGCGAGAAACAACGGGATCGACAGCAATTGCCCCATGGTGGCGCCGCCCCAGAGGAAGCCGAGCTGCGCGTCCGGTTCGCGGAAGAATTCCGAGAAGCTGCGCGCCACCGCATAGTAGCAGGCGAAGCTGCCGACGATCAGGCCCGGTTTCTTCAGCGCGCCGAGGCGGATCATGACGAACAGCAGGGCGAACAGCACCAGGCCCTCGAGCGTCGCCTCGTAGATCTGGCTGGGATGGCGCGGCATCGGTCCGCCATTGGGGAAGACCATGGCCCATGGCACGTCGGTCGGCCGGCCCCAGAGCTCGCCATTGATGAAGTTGGCAATGCGGCCGAAGAAGATGCCGAGAGGCGCGGCAGCGCAGGTCAAATCCCCCAAAGACAGGATCGGGATGCCGCGCGAGCGGGCGAACAGGACGACGGCGATGACGCAGCCGGTGAAGCCGCCGTGGAACGACATGCCGCCGTTCCACAATTCGAAGATCTCCAGCGGATGCGCCATGAAGTGCGGCAGGTTGTAGAACAGCACGTAGCCGGTGCGGCCGCCGAGAATGATGCCGAGCGTCACCCACAACACGAAGTCGTCGAAGTCGATGACCTTGAGCGGCGCAGAATTACTTGAAGGTTGCCTGCCCCAGAGCCGGTCGTTGCGGATGAGGGTGCGGGCATAGAGCCAGCCGAAGATGATGCCGCAGATATAGGCCAGCGCGTACCAGCGGATCGCCAGCGGGCCGATATGCACCAGGACCGGATCGATGTAGGGGAACGGGATTACGAAAAGGGGCATCGTCGCCTTTCGTCGTATGACTTTCTGAGTCGCCCGGCCGCGTCTTAGCACAGCGCCTCATATAACAGGGACCTTGCAGGCCGATGACCCGCAGGCCATTGTGGCCGCGACCAGGGGCCGGGGAAACCACTAAAAATCCTCAGCGGAGAGACGAGCATGACCCAGACCAACAACCGGATCTTCGACGAGATGGCGCGGCTGATGAACGACGCCGCCGGCGTCGCCCAGGGCGTGCGGCGCGAGGTCGATACCCTGGTGCGCACCCAGGCCGAA
>JAHCKF010000217.1 GCA_026125925.1 Pseudolabrys sp. | reverse complement strand
TGACGGCGAAATCGCCGATCAAAAACGCGGGGACAATGCGCGCACCCTAACGCTCTATTTACGCTTCAGTAAGACATTGGGCCGGTCCACAATCCTTGGAGCGCGTGTTGGACCTGCCGGCTGGAGTGCAATTTTTTCTGGAACGCAGCGAGAAATTGCTGTTCTCGCTCGGTTCTCATTTCTCGCTGACGTCGCTCGGCATGGCGCTCTTCATCGCCACCGCATTCTTTGCCGTGCAGCGGCTCAAGCGCGGCCGCAAGCTGCGCTGGCGCACGCTTTGGCGCGCGCTGTTCCCCAAGCGCATCGTCGCCGCGAAGTCGAATGAGGCCGATATCGGCTACCTGTTCTTCAACGTCTTCGTTTTCGGCATCGTATTCGGTTGGGCCATTTTGTCCTATCAGTCGATCTCGAGCGGCATCATGCAAGGCGCCATCGCCCTGTTCGGTCCGGCCGAGCCGAGCGCGTGGCCGTCATGGTTGCAGCGCACGATCATCACAGTGATGCTGTTTCTCGCCTATGAACTCGGCTACTGGTTCAACCACTGGCTCAGCCACAAGGTGCCGCTACTCTGGGAGTTTCACAAAGTTCACCACAGCGCCGAGGTGCTGACGCCGCTCACCAACTTTCGCGTCCATCCGGTTTACGCCTGGATCTTCGCCAATATCCTCGCCTTCTCCGCTGCCGTCGCCAATGGTGCCGGGCACTACCTGTTCGGCGCTGCGATTCCGCAATATGCGTTGGCCGACACCAACATGATCCTGGTGCTGTTCATCCATGCCTATGTGCATCTGCAGCACTCGCACATGTGGATTGCGTTCCGCGGCCTGCCCGGCCGCATCCTGATCTCGCCGGCGCATCATCAGTTGCATCACTCGGCCGATCCGCGCCACTTTAACAAGAATTTCGGCAGTTGCCTGGCGGTATGGGACTGGATGTTCGGCACGCTGCATATGCCGGCCAAAGAACGCGAAGCGCTGACCTTTGGTGTGCCAAACCATCGCGACGCGCACACGGTCAAAGGCGAATTCGTCAATCCACTGATCGACGC
The DNA here is from genome assembly GCA_026125925.1 of Pseudolabrys sp. The sequence continues at coordinate 5,282 of JAHCKF010000217.1, read as the reverse complement.
GGCGGCGCATTTCAAGCCGCTGTGGCCGGAACGCAAGAACGCGGCGCTGCCGGCCGCCAGCCGCGAGCAGGTCTGACCTACTCCGCGGCGTGACCCATGGCCTCGACGGCGCGCAGCCATTCCTTGCGTTTGTCGTCGCCGGCCGCTTCGATCATGCCGAATATGGTCGAGCGAACCGGCTTGATGCCGATGAAATGCAGGATGTTGCGCTTGATGAGCTTCAGCGCATGCGCGCCGAAGTACCAGCGATAGAACCAGCCCGGCATGCCCATCGTCATAATGATGCGGGCCGACTTGTTCTTGAACAGCTTCCAGCTCTCTCGGCCGCCGCGATTGTGAATGCGCAACAAATCGGGTTGCAACAGCCGCTCGATGAATCCCTTCATGATAGCCGGCATATCGCCACACCACAGCGGAAAGATCAGGACGATATGGTCCGCGGCGCCGAACGCTTCGCGCGCCGCCATGAGATCCGGTTCGAGCGGTTGCTCGTGCCGGTAGCCCCCGCGCAAAATGGCGTCGAAGTTCATGTCGCCGAGCACGAAGAGCTGCACCTCATGACCCGCGCTCTCGGCGCCGCGCTGATAGGCCCGGCCGATCGCCTCGCAATAGCTGTGCTGAAGCGGCGTACCGATGACGACGACAATCCTGGCCATGCCCTGCTCTCGCCCTGGATGCACTGACGCGCGTCAGCAAGGCTAGGAGGCGCGGCGCCGAGCCGTCTTGATCTGGCGCAAATGGTCCCGCAGCGGACCGGCCACAGCCGCTACAGGATGATCTTCGCCAGCAGGTCGGCGTAGGTTTCCGGCACGGTGATATGCGGGTTGTGGCTCGAGGCGATCTCATGCGCGGCCCAGCCGGGTTCGCTCTTCGCACGCTCGTAAAACGGCCGGAAGCGATCCTCGGGCGTGTGCTTCGAGCAATAGATATAGTGCCGTGGCAGCGTCAGATCGCCGTTCTTGAAATGCAGTTTCTGCTCGAAGGTCTTGAGCGGCTGCGGCACGCGGCGCGGGGCGCACCAGGCCTGATCTTCCGGCGATGTATCGGCCGGCATCGGTCCCGGCGGAATGCGCCACGCATCGGGGCCGTCCTTGGCGGCCGACTGACGCTGCACCCGCGTTGATTCCGGCATGCAGTCGAAGGCGCTCTCACCGTCGCGCGGTACGAAGGCATCGACGTAGATCAATTTGGCGATGCGGTCCCTGGCGCGGTCGGCGACGCCGGTCGCGACCATGCCACCATAGGAGTGGCCGATCAGGCACACGTCGCGCAATTCGTTATAGAACAGGCAGGCCAGCACGTCGGTGACGTGCGTCTCGAGATCGATGCCGGGATGCGCCAGATGGCTGCGCTGGCCAAGCCCCGTCAGCGTCGGAATGACCAGATGAATGCCGCGCGGCTCCAGCAGCGGATACATCTTCTTCCAGGCCCAGGCCGAACTCCACGCGCCATGCGCCACAACGGCAAAAGTCATGTCGTTTCCCTGCTCTTGTTATTCGGCGGCGACCGGCCGCGATCGCGGCACCCGTCTGTTCCACCGCGCCCGGACAAAATCAAGCGCCGCGACGGCAAGGCCCGCCGCCAGCACCTCCCAACCCGGCCGAATGCCGATATCGAAATCGAAGGCGGTGGCCAGCACGCGCAACGGCGAGATGCCGAATTCGATGGCGATTCCGATCGCTTCGCCGGCAAAGGTCAGCGCCGCGACGACGATGGCGAGGCCGAACAGACTCACGGTCGACAGCTCGTTGCGGTCCTGCCACCACGCCAGGATCCGGTAGGCGATGAGCCAGCCGAACAGCCCGGCAACGAAGATCGGCACGGTGACGTCGGCTTTGGTCTGCTGGAAGTAGTGAATGAGCGCCAGCAGCGCGATGACGTAGATGGCCTGATGCAGACGGCGCCAATGCACGCCGCCCAGTTTGCGCATCATCGTGTCGGTCGATGTCGCGGCCAGCGCCGCCAGTCCGAGCCAGGCGACGAAACCGATGATCAAATAGACCCGGTGCGTGATCTCGTGCACCACCTTGCCGAGGTCGTAGCCTTGGTCGGCGATGTAGAGAAGCAGATGCGCGGCGGCATAGCAGAAGGTGCCGACGCCGAGCATGCGACGCACATCGATGAGATTGCCATAGCGGCCGATACGGCGGAACGGTGTGATTGCCAGCGTGACGCCCAGCAGCACCAGCGTCCAGAATCCCGCACGGTGGATCAAATCGTTGAGCGGGCGCGCGCCTTGCGCAATGACGCTCGCGTCCGCCACGGCCTTCGCCAAGGGAAATAGCAGCAGTGCCAGCGCAATGATGCGCAGCGCCGACAGACGGCCGCGGCGGTCGCGCCAGAGTTCAAAAGCCGACATTGATAACTCTCATCGCGCTTCGTCCGGCCTCGCCTGAGCCTCAGGCAGCCCCGTAGCACAGGCGCCGGCCGATCACCGCTAAAGCCTGCGTGAGCGATCCGTGAGCCCGGCGCCTTTCAGCAAGGCAGCCTAGCCTATTGTTTCGTTTCGCCTTTTTCCAGCAGACACAGACACCGCCGCGCGCCTCGCCATTGCTCAGTTGTCAGGCAGATTTGATCTCTGCCCGAACGGCGACCTGTTAGCATTTTCGCAGTTCGCGATTCGAAGGATTTCGGTTCACAGGCAAGGCGCGGCGGCACGCCGATCAAAGCCGCGGCGCCATAGCGGGGAAGCAACGAACACGAGGGTCTCGGACTTATTGCCACGCCGGGGGTAACTCCATGGAGGTCGGCTATGCCGCGACTTCTATCAAGACCCGTGCTGCGACTGTCGGTGCTTTCTGTTTCTTCGCTCTGTGCGACAGCCGTGTTCGCACATGAACTCTGGATCAGCCGCCACTCCTATCGCAACCCGGCCGGCGAGTGGTGTTGCGGCGCCGAGGATTGCGGCGTCGTCTCGGCCAATGCGGTCAAGGCCGGCAAAGGCGGCTATTCGCTGCGCGGCCCGGTAACTTATGGCATGGGGGTTACCGGTAATGCCGCCGACGGCCCGACCCGGCAGGAAGACATCAACGAGATCGTCCCTTACAGCCAGACGCTGCCATCCGTGGACGGCGCCTATTGGCGCTGCAAACGACCGGACGGCACACCGCGCTGTTTCTTTGCGCCGCCTTCCGGAAGCTGAACGCGCCGCCGCACCGGTTGTGGGATTTAGACGCGCGGCAGCGGACGGCCGCCCTGCTCACGCGAGGGCACCTTCACCCAGGCTTCGCCGTCGAGCACGACCTCGCCCTCGACCTGACAAGTGCATGCCAGGCGGGCGCGGGATTTTTCCGGCATCAGTTCGGCGACCGAGACGATGACTTCGACGGTGTCGCCGATCTTCACCGGCGCACGGAAGTTCAGCGTCTGCGAAATATAGATGGCGCCCGGGCCCGGCAGGCGCGTGCCGAGCACGGCCGAGATCAGACTCGCGGTGTAAAGACCGTGCGCGATGCGGGTACCGAACGGCGTCTGCGCAGCGAAGTGCTCGGACAGGTGGATCGGGTTGCGGTCGCCGCTGATCTCGGCGAAGCCGACGACGTCGGATGACGACACCGTCTTGGCGATTTTCTCGGTCCGCCCGACCGTCAGATCTTCGAAATACAGCGTTTGCAGCGGCAGTATCATCACAGGTCCGTTCGTCGTTGCGCCCGGTAGACGATCAGGACCGAGCCGATCAGCACCACATTGATCAAGGCCAGCGCGGTCAATAGGCCGATGGTCGCATCGGCGCCGAACCGCTCGATCATCAGCGCGCCGGCCGAGGGCGCGAGCGCCTGCACGATCAGGCTGGGAAAGGCGATTTTCCCCATCAGTCGCGGGAAACGCACCGGCCCGAACAGCGCCAACGGCAAGGTGCCGCGACCGACCCAGGAAATGCCGTAGCCGGCGCCGTAGAGGAGGATGGTCAGCACCAGGAACGGGAAGCCGCCGGCGAGCAGGGAAAGACTGAGCGCCATCAGGACGCAGCAGGCAATCATGGTCCAGACCGGGTGATAACCAGAACCGAACAATCGTTCGATCACGCGGGCCGCCACCTGCGCCGGACCGAACAGCGTGCCGTAGCCGACGGCGGCCGCCTCGGCGACGCCTTTGGCTTGCAGGAAGATCATGAAGTGCACGATGACGACCGAACCGATGCCGGCGGCGAAGGCCAGCACGGTCGCGACCAGCGCGAACATCAGTCGCTCGTTCTTCACCGGGGGATCCGCCGTCGGGACGGCGTCGGACGATGCGTCGCCGGCCGTATGCGGCGCGCCTGGCCGCCGTGCGGTGACCGCCATCTGCAACGGCAACGCCACCACGACATGCAGCGCGGCGTAGATGAGACACGCCGTGCGCCAGCCGGCGTGCTCGATCATGAAGGCACTGAGCGGCCAGCAGATCGTGCTGGCGAAGCCGCCGAACAAGGTCAGGTTGGTGATCGGGCCGCGCGCCTCATGGCCGTAACGCTGACCGAGTGCGGCAAAGACGGCGTCGTAAGTGCCGGTGCCCATGCCGAGGCCGAGCACCACCCAGCCGAGCAGATAAAAGACGACATTCGGCGCCGTTCCGAGCGCCGCCAATCCTGCGGCGAACAGCAGCGAACTGGCGGCCAGCACCGGCCGCGCGCCATGGCGGTCGATCAGGCGTCCGACCTGCGGCGAAATCAGGCCGGCAACCAGCAAGCCGACCGACGTGCCGGAGACCACGATGCCGAGCGACCAGCCGGTGTCGGCGACGATCGGTACGGCGAACACAGCCGGGACATAGAACGACGAGCCCCAGGCGAGGATCTGCACCACGCCCAGCGCGCTGACGACAAGTCGCCGATCGAGGTCGCCCTTCGGAGAATTGGAAGTTCCCGGCACGTCCTGTCTGCCTCCAGCGCCACACTACACAGGCGCGCCGCATGCCGGTACCGGTCTCGATTCAAGGCGGAACCCGCCCGCTTGCCGTTAACATGCAGTTAACGCATAGGTCTATAGTGCGCCGCACCATTGCGTTCGGCGAAAAACGGACAATTCGGAAGCATCGCTTTCATGACCAAGCGTCTATCCGTTGATTACTGGATGTTTTGGACCGAATCGCGGGCCATGCGCGTGCGTTGCACAACGAATATGCAGGCCCCTCCTCTGCCTAAGCGACGATCTCAGTTCTATTTTTCAATTTCTTCTATCCAATCAACGTATTACGCCATGCATTTTTGCGTAGCTGCACCGCAACAATTCTGCTTCTCATGTGTGCACGAATGAGTATGTTCGCGGCAGATCGATCGGGCAGAAGCCCTGACCGCAGAACCG
>JAHCKF010000216.1 GCA_026125925.1 Pseudolabrys sp. | reverse complement strand
TCGATGAACTGGATGTTGCCGTGGCCGCACAGGCCGAAGGCGTAGGGCACCTTCTCCTGGATCAGATAATCGACGATGACCTGCGCGCCGTTGAGCTTGTTCGAGCCGGCCATCGGAGCATCGTCTCCCAAGAACTGAACCAGTCGCGGCCGCGCAGCGGCGCCGGCGCGCTGGTTCGTCCCCGGCCGCTTTTTCTATAATATGAGATGCCATTTGCCAATGGCAAAGGCTACCGTTCAGCAACGCGCCTCGGCCCAGGCCGGACGCTGCCGCGCCAGCATCGGGCCGTAAGCGACGGCGAACAGGAGGAAACCGCCGAGCCAGAGCGCGCCGGCGACTTCGAGCAGGATGAGGTTGGCCGACAGCGCCGCGGCGATGCGCAGCACTGCGCCGGCAAAGACCAGACCGTAGATCGCCTGCGTCGCCGGGCCGGCCTGCAGGGCATGACCGGTGTGGCCGAGCGAGGCCCGCGTCATGACGGCGAGCGTCATCAGGCCGACGGCCCCTGCTCCCCAGGCGTGGATGCCGGCGCTCGGCGGCAGCGCGGCGACGACCGACAGGCCGTTCAGCAGGAAACCGAGCGGCACGAAGGCATAAGCGACGTGCAGCACCAGCACGAGGCGGTCGGCCGTGGCGCGATAACCGGCCCAGCGCGCGACACGCACCGTCTGCATCGCGCCGACGAGCAGCATCGCCCAGCCGGTTACGGTTGCGGCCGGCGCGGCGATCCATGCCGCCAGGGTCGCGACCGTCAGCGCCAGAGTCACCGCGTCGTAACGCGAGAACGGCGCCGGCAAGCGGCCCGGGTTATTCCGCACCAGCCAGTTGTTGGTGAAGCTCGGCACGATGCGGCCGCCGACCAATGCGATCAGCACGATCACCGCCGCCAGCGCCAGACGGACGCTGTAATCGGCGGCGCCGTGGACGGCGTTCTCGACATGGAAGAAAACGTTCGAGGCCAGCAAAACGCTGACGACGCCGAGCACGCGCAGGTTACGCCAGTTCTTGCCGGCGATGATCTCGCGGGCGCAGACAAATGCCAATGCCGCCAGGAACGCGACATCGATGAGCGCGGTGAGCACCGCACCCAGATTTGACGAAGCCAGCATGGCGATGCGGCCGGCAAGCCACAGCGAAGCGAGCGCGGCCAGCGGCGCGCCATTGACCGGCAGACGGCCGGTCCAGTTCGGGATCGCGGTCAACAGGAAGCCGGCGATCGCCGCCGCGGCATAACCGAACAGCATCTCGTGAATGTGCCAATCCAGCGCCGAGAACGCCGTCGAGAACGGCAGCAGCCCGAGATAAACCGGCAGCCACAGCAAAATTCCCACCGCCGCCCAGATCGCGGCGCTGAGAAAGAAGATGCGGAAGCCATAAGAAAAGAGTGCCGGCCCGGCATAACGGCGGCGGCGGTCGAGAGCGGCGTTGGACATGTCGGCGAACCCGGATTGAGTGACAACCAAGAGTGACGCCGTCTTCGGGGCCGATATATTGATCTAGATCAGGCGTCAGTCGTCCTCGCCGAGCGCGGGCCGCGCAAACTCCTTCAGCCGCGCGACATCGGTCACGGTGATCGTCGCACCATGGCTGTGCACGCCGTGCTGCTCCAGCGCCGTCATGCCGCGCGAATAGCTCTCCGGTGTCATGCCGAGATAGGACGCGAGCTTGCGCTTCTCCAGCGGCAGTTCGAACTCGTTGCTGCCGGAACGCCGCGCCGAATTGAGAATCCAGTTCGCCAGCCGTTCGCTCGAGCTGAGCATGCGATCGTTCTTCAGCACCCGCGTGACGCTGCGATAGCGGGCGGCCAATTCGGACACGATGCCACGGGCAAAAGCCGAATCGCGATTGAAGGTGTCGCGCACCACCTGCGACGGCACCATCAGCAACTGCGACGGCACCAGCGTTCGCGCCGATTTCAGATAGGGTTCGTCCCGCATGACAGCGGCCAGGATGAAGGTGGACACCGGATAGAGAATGTCGATCGTCGATTCTTCGCCGTCGCGGGTGGCGAAAAGATCGATGGCGCCCTCGATGACGATGTAGAGAAAGTCCGGCATTTCGCCTTCGCGGATGAGGTCGGCGCGCGCCGGAAAGCGCTGCAACATTGACGACTCCATCATGCCGGCGAAACTCGCCTCGGACATTTCCTTGAACAGCGGCAGCGCGCGGATGAGCGGCACTTCGGCGAACCGGACGGACATTTGCATCTCCCTTGCCGCGCTATACGCCTGATGCCGCGGCCGCGCCTTATCAATAGTCCAAACGCGCTTGATACAAGTCAAGTCGCAAAAACACTTAAATCAATCGCAAGATTGCTCGCGATCAACTCCATTTAATTTCGGGGGTTCGCAAGTCGAGTTGATCAAACTCAAAGATGACGCGGGTAAAATAAGGCTTCCTCGCCCCATCGATTTGTCGAGACGGGGCTCATCATGACAACGCCAGTCGCAACGACCACAGCCGGCCAAAGCCGCGCGCTGTGGATGTCCACCATCGCGTTCACGGTGTGCTTCGCCGTCTGGACCATCTTCGCCATCATCGGCGTCCAGATCAAACAGCAGCTCAATCTCAACGAAACCCAGTTCGGCCTTCTCGTCGGTACGCCAATTCTCACCGGCTCTCTGGTCCGCATCTTTCTCGGCATCTGGACCGATCAGTACGGCGGACGCCGCATCTATACGGTGGTGATGCTGTCGGCGGCGGTCGCGACCTTTCTGCTCGCTTATGCCACCACCTACACCCAGGTCCTGATCGCGGCGCTTGGCGTCGGCATCGCCGGCGGCTCCTTTGCCGTCGGCATCGCCTATGTTTCGCGCTGGTATCCGGCAGAGAAGCAGGGCACGGCGCTCGGCATTTTCGGCGCCGGCAACGTCGGCGCCGCTGTGACCAAGTTTGTCGCGCCCTTCGTCATGGTCGCTTACGGCTGGCAAACTACCGCCCAGGTCTGGGCCGTTGGCATCGCCGTCATGGGCGTCATTTTCTGGCTAACGACCACCGAGGACCCGGTCATTTTGGCGCGCCGTGCCAAAGGCGAGCGCCCTCGCAGCGCCTGGCTCGAGTTCGACGCCCTCAAGAACGTCCAGGTCTGGCGTTTCTCTCTCTATTACTTCTTTGCCTTCGGCGCCTTCGTTGCGTTGTCGCTGTGGCTGCCGCGCTATCTCATCGGTGTCTATGGGCTCAGCATCACCACCGCCGGCATGATCGGCGCGGCCTATTCAGTGCCGGCCAGCCTGTTCCGCATTTATGGCGGCGTTCTCTCCGATCGATACGGCGCGCGCCGTGTCATGTACTGGATGTTCGGCGTCTCGGTGCTGATCACCTTCATCCTGTCCTACCCGCCCACCACCTACACGGTGCAAGGCATCAAAGGACCGATCACGTTCCATATGGCGACCGGTGTCGTCACCTTCACCGCGTTGATGTTCGTGCTCGGCTTCTTCATGAGTCTCGGCAAGGCGGCCGTCTACAAACACATCCCGGTCTATTACCCGAAGAACGTCGGCGCGGTCGGCGGTCTCGTGGGCATGATCGGCGGCCTCGGTGGCTTCGTGCTGCCTATCGCCTTCGGCGTGCTCAACGATCTCACCGGTATCTGGACCAGCTGCTTCATGCTGCTGTTCCTGATCGCCGCCGGCTCACTGCTCTGGATGCATCTTGCGATCCGCCGCATGGAGCGCGAGGCGCTGGCGCCCGGCCTGGCGAAGCTGCCGCAGTTCCCGGAAATGGCGCCGATCCACGAGGAGAAGCACCTTGGCGCTCTGGCCGGAGTCATCACCGAGTGGAAGCCCGAAGACCCCGCCTTCTGGGACGCCAAGGGCAAAGCCATCGCGCGGCGCAACCTGTGGATCTCGATCCCCGCTTTGCTGCTCGCCTTTGCGGTGTGGATGGTGTGGTCGGTCGTCGTCGCCAAGCTGCCGGCGGTCGGCTTCAAGTTCACCACCGACCAGTTGTTCTGGCTGGCGGCCATGCCCGGCCTGTCCGGCGCCACGCTGCGCATCTTCTATTCGTTCATGCCACCGATCTTCGGTGGCCGGCTGTGGACCTCGGTGTCCACCTGGTCGCTGATGATCCCGGCGGTCGGCATCGGCCTTGCGGTGCAGAACACCGACACGCCCTACATCATCTTCCTGTCGCTGGCCCTGCTGTGCGGCTTCGGCGGCGGCAACTTCGCCTCGTCGATGGCGAACATCTCGTTCTTCTTCCCCAAGGCGGAAAAGGGCAACGCGCTGGCGCTCAATGCCGGCCTCGGCAATCTCGGCGTCAGCGTCGTCCAGTTCGTCATCCCGCTGGTCATCACCGCCGGCGTGTTCGGCTGGCTCGGCGGCGATCCGCAGGCGGCCGGCCCGACCGCCAAGCTGTGGCTGCAGAACGCCGGCTTCATCTGGGTGCCGTTCATCGCTATCTCGGCGACGCTCGCCTGGTTCGGCATGAACGACATCGCCGCCATGAAGGCCTCGTTCGCCGATCAGGCGGTGATCTTCAAGCGCAAGCACAACTGGCTGATGTGCTGGCTCTATACCGGCACCTTCGGCTCGTTCATCGGCTACTCGGCCGGATTCCCGCTGCTCGCCAAGACGCAGTTCCCGGACGTCGACTCGCTCAAATACGTCTTCCTCGGCCCGCTGGTCGGCGCGCTGTCGCGCTCCGCGACCGGCTGGCTGTCCGACAAGTATGGCGGCGCTCGCGTCACCTTGTGGGTGTTCGCGCTGATGATCGCAGCGGTGGCCGGGGTGCTCTACTTCCTCGGCATCAAGGACCAGCCGCACGCCTTCTGGGGCTTCTTCGCGATGTTCATGATCCTGTTCTTCGCGACGGGCGTCGGCAACGCGTCGACCTTCCAGATGATCCCGGCGATCATGCGCGCCGAGATGCCGCGGCTCGAGCCGTCGCTGACAGCGCCGGCGCGGCAGAAGCAGGCCGAGATGGAATCGGCGGCGATCATCGGCTTCACCTCGGCGGTCGCGGCCTATGGCGCCTTCTTCATCCCCAAAGCCTACGGTTCCTCGATCGCGTTGACCGGCGGTCCCGAAATGGCGCTGTGGGGCTTCATGGCCTTCTACGTCACCTGCGTCGCCATCACCTGGGGCTTCTACACCCGGAGCGGCGGCCTCCTCCATGACATCGAGCGCGGCCGGCCGTTGCCGCCTGCCGCTCCCCAGCCTGCGGAATGAGAAGGACGGAAGAACAATGAGCCATTTCCTCGATCGACTGACCTTCTTCAAGCGCCACGACGAGCCCTTCTCCGACGGCCACGGCATCGTCACCCACGAGGACCGGCGCTGGGAGGACGGCTACCGCAAGCGCTGGCAGCACGACAAGATCGTGCGCTCGACGCACGGCGCCAACTGCACCGGCTCGTGCTCGTGGAAGATCTACGTCAAGGGCGGCATCGTCACCTGGGAGACGCAGCAGACCGACTATCCGCGCACGCGGCCGGAATTGCCGAACCACGAACCGCGCGGCTGTTCGCGCGGCGCCAGCTACTCCTGGTACCTCTACTCCGGCAACCGCGTGAAATATCCGCTGGTGCGCTCGCGGCTGCTCAAGCTGTGGCGCGAAGCTCGCGCGGTGCGCATGCCGGTGGCGGCCTGGGCCTCGATCGTCGAGGAGCCGGCCAAGCGCGAGGCTTATACGTCGAAACGCGGTCTGGGCGGTTTCGTCCGCGCCACCTGGGACGAGGTCACCGAGATCATTGCGGCAGCCAATGCCTATACCGCCAAGAAGCACGGCCCCGACCGCATCATCGGCTTCTCGCCGATCCCGGCGATGTCGATGGTGTCCTATGCCGCGGGCTCGCGCTACCTGTCGCTGCTAGGCGGCGTCTGCATGTCGTTCTACGACTGGTACTGCGACCTGCCACCCTCCTCGCCACAGACCTGGGGCGAGCAGACCGACGTGCCGGAGAGCGCCGACTGGTACAACTCCGGCTTCCTCATCCTGTGGGGCTCGAACGTGCCGCAGACGCGCACGCCCGACGCTCATTTCTATACCGAAGCGCGCTATCGCGGCGCCAAGAGCGTCGTCATCTCGCCGGACTATTCGGAAGCTTCCAAGTTCGCCGATCTGTGGATTTCGGTGAAGCAAGGCACCGACGCGGCGCTCGCCATGGCGATGGGCCACGTCATCCTGCGCGAATTCCATATCGACCGGAAGGCCAAGTATTTCGAGGACTATGTCCGCCAGTACACCGACATGCCGATGCTGGTCGAACTGGTGAAGCAGAACGGAAAGCTGGTGCCGGGACGGCTGCTGCGCGCCTCCGACTTCTCGGGTGAGCTCGGCGAGACCAACAATCCGGAATGGAAGACGGTGGCTTTCGACGAAGCCAGCAAGTCGATCGTCGCACCGCGCGGCTC
>JAHCKF010000215.1 GCA_026125925.1 Pseudolabrys sp. | reverse complement strand
CGCGCGACTGGGAGACCGGCGAGATCGTGCATTATTTCTATTCAAGCAACTAAAGATGCGATTGACGGTATCGATTTTGATGCAGTAGAGCCGAAGGCCTGTTTCAGGGCGCTTAAGGGTGCTGGTAGCGCAAAGCTGTCCGGAATGGCGGCGGTTGTTCCGATTTTAAAGCTCAATCGTGTTGACGAGCGATTTGTTCCGGCGCGCGAAGTTATTACCGGATTGAACGAAGCTATCAATATAGCCGCAATCCCTTGGGAAGATTTTGAGCATCTTGTGCGAGATGTATTCGAGAAGGAATTCTCGTCTCCTGGCGGTGAGGTTAAAATAACTCGCGCAAGCAGGGATCATGGTGTCGACGCGGTCGCGTTCGACCCTGACCCGATCAGGGGTGGAAAGATCGTAATTCAGGCGAAGCGGTATACGAACCCGGTCGGTGTTTCCGCTGTGCGAGACTTGTACGGGACGATCATTAATGAGGGCGCAAATCGGGGGATTTTGGTCACAACCTCGGTGTACGGTCCGGATTCTTATGACTTCGCAAGAGACAAACCCATTACGCTACTCACCGGTGGAAACTTGCTGAGTTTGCTTGAGAAGCATGGACACCCCGCTCGTATTGATCTGGCAGAGGCAAAAAAGTTTCTTCTCGGGAAGTGATGACGCTCCGCAAAGACCTCTCCCCCAAAGGGAGAGGGGAAGCAGCGCGTATGCCGCTCATCCTTCGAGACGCGCCGCTGCGCGGCGCCCCTCAGGATGAGGTGCAAGTCAAACCGACGCGGCAACGCCGCCGTGATTTCAAGGCGGCGCTACCCCAACGCATCCGCGATGGTCTCGATCGGCAGGAAAAAAGTTCGTGAGCCGATCGGGCTTTCGATGAACCCGTAATGCCGCCAGAACGATGCGGCTTCGTCGTCGAGCGCGTGAACGAGCAGCGCGCGAATGCCGACGATCTGGGACGCCGCGAGAACTCTTTGCAAGGCGTCCTGCAACAGATCGCCACCGAGGCCGCGGCCTTTGTAGTTCACGTCACGCGCCAGGCGGCCGAGGATCAGCACCGGAACCTGGTTCGGAAGGCCTTGCCGCCTTTTCATCTTCGAGGGCAGGGCGGCGCGCTCGACGCTGCCCGTGGACAGGCAGTAATAGCCGACGACAGTGGTTTCTTTCTCGCACACGACGTAGGTACGAGCTGTCGTGCCTTCGCTGTCGAGCGCGCGAGTTTTCAGCCAGACGTCCAGTTCCTCGCGCCCGGAGTTGAAATTGGCGAGGTCGTGTTCTGGGCTCAGCGGGACAGGGGCGGCAAGGCCCTTTTCTGTATCCGCCGGTTTCGTCATTTTTGCCAAAGCGGCTTTTTCTTCATCAGGGCCTTCAGCTTGGGCCCGGCCGGTGGCGGGTTGTCCAGCGCCCGCACGAAGGCGTCGTACTGCTCTGTCTCGAGCACATAGAGTCGCTGGTCGAGCAGCACATCGACAGCGTGCTGTCTGGCGCTTTCGAGCGTGAATTCGCTGAGCGTCTTGCCGACAGTGGCAGCCGCCGTTTCGATGAGCTCCTTGGTCTGCTGCGGCGCGCGAATATGCAGCGTCGCGCTGCGCCCGGCGCGGGGTTTCGCGGGCCGCGCGGGGGCCGGAGCCGTGGTGGTGCTCATGGCGAACTCCTCTGTGTAGACAATGTGTATATGGTAGTTGCCAACACAACGTCAACACAATGCGCGCCCGGGCGTTGTATGATCATAGTCCTTGACAGCGTGACGCTCCTAGGGTAGTTTTCCTGCACGCTCGCGGCCTGTGCCCGGAGGAGCCTTTTCGCTCCCGGGCCGGCCGCTTTCGTTTTTTCAAAGCCCATCAACAGATTGGAGATCGCCCATGGCGAAACGAACCCGCGCGCCCGCGCGGCGCGTAACCTTGCGCGCCGCTCACCCAAAGCCGCCGCCGAAGCCGCACGGCAATAGCCTTGTCTTCTCCGCCGAGTTGCTCGCGGACGGCAAGCGCCGCTACGAGACCACGCGGGAATCGCTCGATTCCATCGCGCTCGATTTCAACGCCTGCCGCACGACGATAAGAAACATCGCCAAACGCGAAGGCTGGGTCCGCTACGTTCCGCCGCCGCGCGGCCTGTCGCGGGCGGCGACGCTTCTGGCCGAAGCGGAGAAGCTGGAGGCGGACGCATTTTCCCTCCCCCCGCCATCAGCGCGGTTACGCGCGTCTTCGACGCGCTATGGCGGTGGGGAGGGTGGCTCCGGCGCGCGTGAGCGCGACGGAGTCGGGTGGGGGGATTTTTCTGCGCATGCGCCCGCGTTTGAAGGTGGCATAGAAGCACCCCCCACCCCCAACCCCTCCCCACCACTCGCTGCGCTCGTGGGGGGAGGGGAGACGATCCCGCACCAAGACACCGCCCACGACAACGCCCAAGCCCCGGCTTGGAACATGCGCGAGCGCATCGAGACCTTGCGCGAAGCGGTCGACGACGAGCTCGCCGCCGTGCGCGCCTTGCGCGCGAGCCTGAAAGACGTGCCGCACTCGCCCGAAACCGCCGGCCGCATCTCGCACACGTTGGCCAGCCTCACCGCCACACTCGAACGGCTGCACCGCCTTGAGATCGGCGCGCCGCGACCCCATGGAGCTGACGCTTATGACGACATGCCTGCCGATATCGATGAATTCCGTGAACAGCTTGCGCGCCGAATTCGAGCCTTTGTTGCAAGCCGACGAGAGCCTGGCCCTGCTGCGGGAAATCCCGCTGCATGAGCTCATGCGTCTTGACCGCGACTTCATCACGCTGGCGCATCGCCACCAGGAGCCGCCCGCCTTCGCCAACAATGGCGGGCCGTGGACCACGTGGCTGATGCTGGGGGGCCGCGGCGCCGGCAAGACGCGGCTCGGGGCCGAATGGGTGCGGGCGCAGGTGGCGGGCGAAGCGCCTTATGCCGCGCACCGCGCCCAATCGATCGCGCTGGTCGGCGAGACCGAGCACGACGTGCGCGAGGTGATGATCGAGGGGCCGTCCGGCGTGCTGCGTTCGTCGCCGCGCGGCGAGCGCCCGCTCTGGGTGCCGTCGCGGCGGCGCCTCGAATGGCCGAACGGCGCGGTGGCTTACGCCTTTTCCTCGGAAGACCCCGAGCAACTGCGCGGGCCGCAGTTCGACGCCGCCTGGTGCGACGAACTCGCCAAGTGGAAGCACGCCGACGCGACCTTCGACATGCTGCAATTCGGCCTGCGGCTGGGCCCCAGGCCGCGCCAGCTCGTCACCACGACGCCGCGGCCGGTCGCGCTGATCAAGCGGCTGGTCACTGACGCGCGCACCGCGGTGACGCGCGCCTCGACCCACGCCAATGCCGCGCATCTGTCGCCGGCCTTCATCGAGACGGTGATCGGCCGCTATGCCGGCACGCGGCTGGGGCGGCAGGAGATCGACGGCGAGATCATCGAGGATCGCGCCGACGCGCTGTGGTCACGCGATGTGATCGAGGCGGCGCGTGTTGCGGCGGCGCCGGGGCTGACGCGGATTGTCATCGGCGTCGATCCGCCGGCGTCGTCGCGGCAAGGCGCGGATGCCTGCGGCATCGTCGCCGCCGGCATCGCCGAGGGCAGCATCGTCTATGTGCTGGAGGACGCGACGGTGCGGGGCGTGCCGCCGGACGGCTGGGCCTCGCGCGCGGTGGCGCTCTATCGGCGGCTCGAGGCCGACGCCATCGTTGCCGAGGTCAACCAGGGCGGCGACATGGTCAAGGCGGTGCTGCAGCAGATCGACCGCACCGTGCCGGTGAAGCAGGTGCATGCGACGCGCGGCAAGTATCTGCGCGCCGAGCCGGTGGCGGCGATGTATGCGCAGGGCAAGGTCAAGCACGCCGGCGCCGGCTTCGCCGAACTCGAAGACGAGATGTGCGACTTCGGGATCGGTGGCCTGTCGGGCGGCGCCTCGCCCGACCGCCTCGACGCGCTGGTCTGGGCCGTGACGGAGCTGATCCAGCGCGGCGGCTATGTGGGTCCGAGGATCAGGGTGCTGGATTGGGGGCCGCCGCCGGCGCCGAAGTGGACGTTGAACAGGAGGTGGTGAGGGGGCGGGGCGGGCCGTCACCCGCAGCCGGTGATCTGCACAATTATTGCTTAGGTTCCTTGACGACTGCTAGTGCTTCCCAGAGCACCTCAGTTTCTGTTTGCGAAACAGAGTCGAAGACCGAAATACGGCTCAAGTTTTCCTTCGGAAATTCCTTCGCAATTTCGCGTGCTGCTTCTAAGTCGAAACGCGGCAAGACTATGGAGTAAATCTCTCTTCCGACGCTGGTAAGCGGTATGACCGGAACATTAATCGCTATGGCGTCGGGAGCCTTGGTGGGCGCGCGAACGAGCGCCAGATGTCCGGAACCAACCGTCATTAGCAACCCTGTATCTTGCGGCGTAAGGATTGGATTTCTTGCAATAGTCCCGGCCACATTTGAAACAAGACCGAACTCCTCCAATTGCAGTAACTCAGAAAGCGTTTCGCCTTTAAGGTCGTGAGATTTCGGAATGCTATCGCCAAAACATACCTTCTTGGCGTACTTCTCAAACAATGTCGCTATTCGCTGATCCAATTGAGAAATAAAGTTTAGCGTTTTCAATGAGAAGCTTTTTGGTTTCCTAATCTCTCCAGCTAGTACTTGCCCCCATATGTCGCGCATTCGTTCTGTAGATGCCTTCTCTGCGTGACTTTCAAATACATTCATCCAGTCAGCATCCGGTGTTGCCGGGCGCGTTTGTTCGTGACTATCGCTTGTCGTGTCTGCCAATGCCTCGATAGTCTTTTGCGCGACTGCTTCCTTATTCTCTTGTTTGCGAAATTCTTTGCGCACGAAAGATTCCATCGCGCGCTCAACTAGCACCGGATCCGACGCGGCATTCTTTGCTACGGCTTCTGCGATTGCCTTCGTGACGATTGAACGGGCCGCAGTGTCGTCTTTAATCTTTTGTACGTGCGATGCGATCTTGGCGTCGGGAATGTCTGCCGCTCTGCCTATTAGTCGTGAAATGGCCTCGCCGGCTGGGCCTAAGAAGATTTTTGGAAGGTTCAGGGTTGACCAGACTGAAGGAGTGCTTGCGCTAGCTTCGTCGGACATCGCTTACCTCCCCGCCGAAAGATGGACCCCTGGGATGCAATCAAGAAATTGAGAAAGCTCCGGCACAGAAATTACGGACATAAGGAATTCTTTATTTCTGCGAATCGCCTTACAAGAAAACCGCAGCGGGCCGGGTGGGCCGGACACCGCTGCGGAAAACTAGCCCAGGCTATTTGCCTTTGCCGGTTTTGATGGTCTCTACGACGTGCGTACTAGGCTTCTGCGTTGCCGTTTTGACCGTGGTGAAGCGACCGGTAATGGCGCTACGACCAATGCGTGCCATTCTTACCACCTCCTTTCCGGGCCTTGGCCCTCGTCACAGCCTAAGCAACAGAAACGGTGGCGCGAATCGGTCACGCGCTAAGTATCGCAGCACAGAACACGCCGGTATTGGAGTCTTTTGTGTTTGGTATAAACAAGTAGGAAGATCCAAGTCGTTTTCAGGGACGAGCGGCGTGCAAGCAAAAAACCCGGGCGATGAGCCCGGGGTTTTTCTTTTTAAGAGCTGGGTCCCCGCTTGCGCGGGGACGAACGGAGACGAAGCTTGCTCGGCGCGCTCCCTCTCCCCTTGGGGGAGTGGGTTGGGGTGAGGGGGCAAGTGAATTAGATAGTCCGTAGCCCCTCACCCGGACCGCTTCGCGGTCCGACCTCTCCCTATGGGAGAGGTGAAGCGCGCAAGCGTGGGTGGCCAATTCGCCGCATCCGTCACGCGCCGTCATCGTCTATAGTGACATCATGACGGACGCCCAGCCGACGCCGCGGCCTTCCGATTCTCCCGGTCCGTCCGGCTTTTCCGGCTGGCTGCTCGTGCCGGCCTTCTTCACCGTCATCACGCCGTGGTTCTTCGGCAAGGGCGGCGTCGACGTTGTCGCGGCCGTGCTCAGCCCGCACATGGCGGCCGCGCCGGGGCCGCTGCGCGCCGTCGTCTGGTTCGAGGCCGCGGCGAACGCCATCCTGCTCGCCGCGTGGATTTACGCCATCGTCCTGATGCTGACGCGGCGCGCGTCCTTCCCGCGCCTGTTCGTCGTCCTCGCGGTCGCATCGTTCGCCTTCGTGGTGATCGATACGATCCTGTCGGCGCGTGTCCTCGGCGCCGGGTTCACCGCGGACAACGGCGTGGCGATCGCGCGGCAGGTGGCGTTCTACCTCGCCTGGATTCCCTACATGCTGTCGTCGTCCCGCGTGCGCAACACCTTCGTGCGCTGACGCGTGTGGCGACCGGAGTGCTGTGCCGCGCAAGCAAAAAACCCCGGGCTCATCGCCCGGGGCTTGTTTTCTTTCTTACCCTCCCCCTTGTG
>JAHCKF010000214.1 GCA_026125925.1 Pseudolabrys sp. | reverse complement strand
CGCTGGCCATTGACGTCACCGAGCGCGCCGCGGTCAAGAACATGGTCGAACTGGCGATCGACGATTTCGGCAGCGTGCAGTTCCTGTTCAATTCCGCGGGCTCGGCCGTGCGGCGCGCCAAGTTCCTCGACATCGACGACGATCTGCTCGACGCCACTTTCGACCTCAACGTCAAGGGCACGTTCTACGCGATGCAGGCCGTGCTGCCGCACATGCTCGCCAACCGCTTCGGCGTCATCGTCAATGTCGGCAGCATGGCGCACCGGCGCGGCGGCGGCGGCTCCAGCGTGCATTATGCCTCCGCCAAGGGCGCGGTCGTGACCATGACCATGGGCGTCGCCCGCGAGTTCGCCACCCAGGGCATCCGCGCGCTGTCGATTTCGCCCGGCCCGCTCGACACCAACTTCCAGGTGACGTCGCAGACTTCGGCCGAACTCAAGGCGCAGATGCTCGCCGACGTGCCGATGAAACGCTTCGGCCTGCCGGAGGAGATCGGCGAACTCGTGCTCTTCATGTGCTCGGATGCCTGTGAATACATGACGGCGGACACGGTCTATGTGAATGGCGGCGGCGGCTTCCGCTGAGCCACCCTTGCCTCACGGGCTGAAGATCAGCACCAGGAAGGTCGCGAACAGGACGAGGTGCACGCCGCCGAGCAAAATATTGGTTGGCGCGCCGGAAAACGTCATCTGCGCGATCACCAGCGTGAGGCCGAGCAGGATGGCGTCGGCCGGCGCCAGCCCGAGCTGCAGCGGCGTGCCAGTGAACAGGCTGATCACCAGCATGGCCGGGATGGTGAGACCGATCGTCGACAGCGCCGAGCCGAGCGACAGATTGACCGAGCGTTGCAGGCGGTTCTGCGCCGCCGCGCGGAACGACGACAGGCCTTCCGGCGCCAGCACCAGGATGGCGATGACGATGCCGCCGATCGTCGCCGGCGCATGCATCTTGTCGAGCGCGAAATCGACGATCAGCGCCAGCGATTCGGCCAGCAGCACGACCGGCAGCAGCGTCAGCAAGAGCAGCACCGCATGCGCCCAGGCCGGATAGACCGGGGCGGCGCTCTCATGCGCGGGTTCGGCGCTGTCGGCATCGGTGAAGAAGGCGCGGTGGCGCATGGTCTGGATCGCCAGGAAGCCGCCATAGAGCAGCGCCGTCAGGATCGCGAATGCGACCGCCTGCACCGGCGTCACCGAACTGTCCGGCGTCGAGCGGGTGAAGGTCGGGATGATCAGCGAGATCACCGCGAGCGTGGTGATGACCGCGAGAAAGGCGATGGCGCCCTGCAGCGAATATTGCTGCTGCCGGTGACGCAGCGCGCCGGCGATGATCGAGACGCCGATCATGACGTTGAGCACGATCATCAGCACGGCGTAGACGGTGTCGCGCGGCAAGGTCGGATTGGGCTCGCCGCTGAGCATCACGGTCGCCATGATCGTCACCTCGATGACGACCGCCGACAAGGTGAGGATCAAGGTGCCGTAAGGCTCGCCGCAGTAATGCGCCAGTTCCTCGGCATGGCGGACGACGCCGAAGGCGCACCAGATCATCACGGCGAACAGCATGACGAAGATGGCGGAGGTGACGGCGAGATTGGAGAAATCGTGCGTCCACCGGTGCCCGGCGAAGTGGACCACCGCGGTGACGATGAGGCCGCAGATCATCGGCAGTTCGGCGCGCAGCACGGCGGCGAAGGAGCGCGGCTTGGCGGAAGTCTTGTCGGCGTGGGCGGCGCGGGATTTCGGCATGAATCACGGAATGGCGGATAAGGATTCGCCCGGCAGTCTAGCGCGAAGCACCGGAGCGCCGAAACAGGCGCGAGCATCGCCCCGGGTCGCGCTTCGCGTCATTCGGGCCGCACCTGCGCTCATTTGATGCCTGCCGGACAAGCGCGCTCGGCGACGCGTGTGTCGCAGACGCCGACATTCTTGAGAAACTTCGTCCAGGTGACGACCTCGTCCTGTGACGGCTCGAAGCGAAACGCCTTCTGCACCACGTAGAAGCTGTCCTTGCCGCGGATCGCCTTCATGAACGTCACCTCCGGCTTGCCGCTTTGCGGGTTGAGCGGACAGCTCAGCAGCCAGAACGCGATCGCGTAGCCCTTCTCCACCGCGCTGGCGATCGGCTTCACGATCGCCCTGGCGCAGGCTTTCACCCAGCCTTGCACAATGCGATCGCGAAACGCCTCCGGCGTCGCGGCGAGACCGTGGAACACCTGCACCGTCACCATCTCGGTCCAGCTCTCGACCGTCTCGGCCGCCGGCACCATTTCGCTGATCTGCGTGTTGCCCTGCCGCTTCTGGAAGCCGATCTTGTAGCCCGGCGGCAACGACACCAGCAGGTTCTCGCCTTCGAAGGCGAGCCCGGGCGCCGGCAGCGCGAGCAGCAGAAGGACGGCAAGGAGACGGATCATCGCGCAGGTCCATTCAGGTTTCGTGCGGAAGCGGCATGATAGCCGAAAGTAGACGCGGGCATGAGATAGCGCATGCGACAGCGCCCGTATTGTTTGATCGGCGCCGGGCGCGCCGGACTTCCCCGCTCGCGCCTCACCGTTGCTGATGAGGGAATGGAGCGCCGCGCGGCGCCCGAACGTGCACCTTTCGGTGCGGCCCCTCCTTGCGATCGGAGAAGGCCTGCGCCTCGCGGCGCTCCATGCGGTGTCGTTACGACGCCGGGCCGCGCTTCTGGCGGCTGATCCACTCCCGACCGAGGGAATGGGTAGCGCTCACCATCAGCGAGCTCCTCGCGGGAGGTCATATTGCCTCCGGGCGGAGCCCCGGCGCCGCCCGAGCCCGGAGGTTGCGTAACCTCCCCCGGCCGCGGGCACCGCATTCCACCCCACCCTCACGACGCCTCATGAGAGCGCCCCTCGGTGGATGGAACGCAGCTAGGATAGGATGCCTTGGGAATACGGTCAAGAGGCGGAGTGGATTTTTTCTTAGACGAGCGCGCCGGCGACGGACCCGTCACCCTGAGGTGTGAGGCCGTCAGGCCGAGCCTCGAAGGGCGATGGCCCGCTTAGGCGTACGCCGCTGCCGGATCATTGCACTACCAAGGCAGACGCGGCCAATGTGATACCATTCGAGGCCCCTGGAGACGCCAAATGGCCGACCTCGTTATCAAGGATGTCGACGACGGCACGGTTGCCCGCTTGCGGGCGATGGCGAAAGCTGAAGGCGTTTCGTACTACGAGATCGTGCACAGGGCCATTCTGGCATCGCTCGACGATAATGATAAGGCCCAACTGCGCGCAGCCGCAGTGCTGACGGCAATCGGGCGACATACATAGCGACGGCCTGTAGCCCGCATGCAGCGCAGCGCAATGCGGGGGCGGCAACAGCCCCCGGATTTCGCTTCGCTCCATCCGGGCTACGCCTACCCGCGCCTCAGCCCTGCTTCGCCGCGTGTTTCGGCGGCGTATCGGCCGGCAGTTCGACCCAGGGGTGGCGCGTTTCTTCCCACACCGCGATGGTCGGCGGCGGAAACGCCGGATCGGCGAAGGCGCCGATGGCCACGGCGACATGATCGGGAAAGCTCTCGCTGGTCCAATAGAGCGTCGAGCCGCAGACCGGACAGAAGTTGAAGGTCACCGTGCTGCCGCTCTCGGCCTTGCGTTGCCACTGCGTCGCCTTGCCTGCAATGGCAACCTGCTCATGTCTGAAGCGCGCCTGATTGCTGATCACCGCGCCGGTGCGGCGCTGGCACTCCAGGCAATGACACATCGACACCCGCGCCGGCTCGCCTTCGATGGTGAGGTGAAGCTGGCCGCAGCTACAGGAGGCGTGGCGGGTGGGCATGGAAGGGCTCTGTTAAATTCAGAGACTATGATTTCACAAGCGCAAGCGAAAACACAGGGCACGCCTTAATCGAAGGATCGTAACCCAAGGCCAATATGACATCAGTTATCGTCTGAACTCCAAATGATGCCCCCTCCAAAAACCGCTCCACATCGTAGCGACCAAGCATCATTTCGTCAGTGAGCAAAATAAGTATATAGCGCCCATATGGCCCGCCTTTGATATCCTCTTTGCTATCCTTGCGAGAAATGCGCGCCTGAACTGCATCAAGAAATACCTGTCGATTCCAAATAAAGTATTGCGGCTTTCCTTTGATGGTCGACTTGAGAGTCTTCTCATGGACTAGTTCGCTGACTTCGACGCCACACAAACTACCATCGATATATCCTTCGCAATCCGGCGGGTCCTGGCCAACCGCACGACTGCAAATTCCGTCAATCGGTATGCTCGCCAACGCCAATACGCTTTGAGCAGCGGATCGCTCCATAATTGGCTTGTCGCGCCAATACCAATAGTCTTGGGCTCCGCGAAGATTTTCACTGATAATAGACCAATCAATGTCGTCGTCGTCACCACCCATGCGCTCACACCCATAGCCACGCTCGGCGGCTATTGCGCCCTTTGCCCCTTCAGCATCCCAGCAATGCTGAGGTCTTCGTCGATGTCCGGCCAATGGATGCCCATCGGCATGATTTCATAATTCTGCCGCGCGGCCGCCGACGCGCTCTTGAGGCGCGGATACCAGTCGAGCGGCGTCACGATCTTGCGGCCATCGGCCAGCGTCACCACAAGTTCGGTCGCGGTGAAGTCCACCGAACGGGCGCGCAGATCGCCGACGTCAATTTCCAGCGTGCTCATGACCCAAGGTGCTCTTTCCAGGCGCGCAGCAGGGCTTCGCGATTCAGCTTCAGGTGGCGGATGATATCGCCGATTTCATGGGCCGGAAACCCGGCGTTCACGGCAACTGAAAGATCGTGCAGCCAGAATTTGGCTTCAAAATGACCCGACCGGACGTGGACATGAGCCGGTTCGGCGCCTTCGTTGGAATAGAAAAAGGCGCGGTATGGGCCCCAGCGCAAGACTGTTGGCAACGATCACCCCCACCCCGACCGCCTGCGGCGGTCGACCCTCCCCACATAGCTCGCCGGACGGCGAGCGTCCGCTCGCCTATGGGGGAGGGTTAAGAAAAATCACACCGGCAAATTATCGTGCTTCCGCCTTGGCATCTCGGCGTGCTTGCTCTTCAGCATCGCCAGCGCCCGGGCGATGCGGCGGCGCGTCGAGTGCGGCATGATGACGTCATCGATATAGCCGCGCTCGGCGGCGACGAAGGGTGACAGGAAGCGGTCTTCGTATTGCTTGGTCTGCGCCGCGATCTGCTCGGCCGTGCCGCCGCGGAAGATGATCTCGACCGCGCCCTTGGCGCCCATCACCGCGATCTGCGCCGTCGGCCAGGCGTAGTTGAGATCGCCGCCGACATGCTTGCTCGCCATCACGTCATAGGCGCCGCCGAAGGCCTTGCGCGTGATCACCGTGACCAGCGGCACGGTGCACTGCGAGTAGGCGAACAGCAGCTTGGCGCCGTGCTTGATCAGGCCGCCATATTCCTGGTCGGTGCCGGGCAGAAAACCCGGCACGTCGACGAAGGTGACGATCGGGATGTTGAAGGCGTCGCAAAAGCGCACGAAGCGCGCCGCCTTGCGCGAGGCATCGCTATCGAGGACGCCGGCCAGCACCATCGGCTGGTTGGCGACGAAGCCGACGGTCGAGCCGGCGACGCGGCCGAAACCGATGACGATGTTCTTGGCGTAAGCCGCCGACAGTTCGAAGAAGTCGCCCTCGTCGACGACTTTGGTGATGAGCTCCTTGATGTCGTAGGGCTTGTTCGGATTGTCCGGCACCAGCGTGTCGAGTGACTCATCGATCGCCTCGATGTCGTCGAAGGTCGGCCAGGACGGCGGGCCGGCCTCGAAATTCGACGGCAGGAAGTCCATCAGCCGGCGCATCTGAAGAAGACAATCGACATCGTTCTCGAACGAGCCGTCGGCGACGCCGGATTTCGTCGTGTGCACGCTGGCGCCGCCGAGTTCTTCCGCCGTGACGACCTCGTTGGTCACGGTCTTCACCACGTCGGGGCCGGTGACGAACATGTAGGAGGTATCGCGCACCATGAAGATGAAATCGGTCATGGCCGGCGAATAGACGTCGCCGCCGGCGCACGGCCCCATGATGACGCTGATCTGCGGGATGACGCCCGAGGCCATGACGTTGCGCTTGAACACCTCGCCATAGCCGCCGAGCGCGGCGACGCCCTCCTGGATGCGCGCGCCGCCGGCGTCGAACACGCCGATGATCGGGCAGCGCGCCTTCATCGCCATGTCCTGCACCTTCATGATCTTCTGCGCATGCGCCTCGCTGAGGCTTCCTCCGAACACGGTGAAGTCCTTGGAGAACAGGTAGACGGTGCGGCCGTTGATGGTGCCCCAGCCGGTGACGACGCCGTCGCCCGGAATCTTCTGCTTCTCCATGCCGAAGTCGGCCGAGCGGTGCTCGACGAACATGTCGATTTCCTCGAACGAGCCCTTGTCGAGCAGCAG
>JAHCKF010000213.1 GCA_026125925.1 Pseudolabrys sp. | reverse complement strand
CGGTCGAAGCGAAACGGAAGTTCTGTTCGACCAGCAGAATGGTGAAGCCCTGGCTCTTCAGGGCCCGGATGGTCTTACCGATCTGCTGGATGATGACGGGCGCCAGACCCTCGGTCGGCTCGTCGAGCAGCAAAAGGCGCGCACCGGTGCGCAGGATGCGGCCGATCGCCAGCATCTGTTGTTCGCCGCCGGACAATTTGGTGCCCTGGCTCGAGCTGAGGCGCTCCTTCAGGTTGGGAAACAGGTCGAAAATCTGTTCGATCGACAGGCCGCCCGAGCGCACCACCGGCGGCAGGGTCAGGTTTTCCTCGACGCTGAGGCTGGCGAAGATGCCACGCTCTTCCGGGCACAGCGCGATGCCGGCGCGCGCGATCTGGTTGGATTGCTTGTTGATGAGCTCCTGGCCCTCGAACAGCACCGAACCCTTGCGCTGGCCGACGATGCCCATGACCGACTTCATGGTCGTGGTCTTGCCGGCGCCGTTGCGGCCGAGCAGCGTCACCACTTCGCCTTCGCGCACGTCGAAGGAGACGCCGTGCAGGATGTGCGATTCGCCGTACCAGGCTTCCAGGTCTTTCACCGCCAATAGAGGCGCGGTCCGATCAAGCATGGCCGACCCCCATATAGGCTTCGCGAACTTCCGGATTGTTCGACACGGTCTCGTAGTCGCCTTCGGCGAGGACGCGCCCGCGGGTAAGCACGGTGATGGTGTCCGACAGGTCGGCGACGACCGACAGATTGTGCTCGACCATCAGCACCGTGCGGTTGGCGGCGACGCGCTTGATGAGTTCGGCGATACGCGCGATGTCCTCATGGCCCATGCCGGCGGTCGGCTCGTCGAGCAGCAGCATCTCCGGCTCGAGCGCCAATGTCGTCGCGATCTCGAGCGCCCGCTTGCGGCCGTAAGGCAGTTCGACGGCGTTCCAGTGCACATAGTCCGACAGACCGACATCGGCGATCAGCGACAGGGCGCGCGCATTGTATTCGTCGAGGACTGCGCGCGAACGCCAGAAGTCGAAGGACGGTCCACGCTTGAGCCGCTGCAAGGCGATGCGGACATTCTCCAGCACCGTCATGTGCGGGAACACCGCCGAAATCTGGAACGAGCGCACCAAGCCGAGCTGCGCGACGTCGGCAGGCTGCATCGCCGTGATGTCGCGGCCTTTATAGAGAATGCGGCCGCTGGTCGGGCTGAGAAACTTGGTCAGCAGGTTGAAGCAGGTTGTCTTGCCGGCGCCATTGGGGCCGATCAGAGCATGAATGGTGCCGCGCCTGACCCGAAGGTCGACGCCGCCCACAGCTGTGAAACCGGCAAAATCCTTTGTCAGACCCTCGGTGACGAGGATCAAATCCGCATCCATGAGCTCTTCCCCTCGCCCTCATTCTCGGGAACATTTCGAGTTCCGGCAAGGGCCTTGGCCTCAAGGGGTATTGGATCGGAGCGGTTCTGGCAATTAGCCTTTCGGGAAAAAGCTGCCTCCATGGGAGGCAACCGGCCACGGCGACATTACATTTGTGTAACGGTATGGCGAACGGCAGGTCACACAGGCTTGAATTTCTTCGCCTGCGCGTCGGCGTTCTTGGCCAGCAGGCCGACGTCGGAACCGACGGCGACGAACAGGTAACCCCAGTCGATGTAGCGGCGGATTTCATCGTCGACGCCGGTGAGGATACCGGCCGGCATGCCGACCTTGGTCAGGCGCTCGACCGCATCCTTCATCGCGGCCTGCACGTCCGGATGAGCCGGGTTGCCGAGATGGCCGAGCGAGGCCGCCAGATCCGATGGCCCGATGAAGACGCCATCGACGCCGTCAACGGCGGCGATATCCTCGAGCGCATCGAGCGACTGCCGCGTCTCGACCTGCACCAGCACGCAAATCTCGTGATTGGCCTTTGTTAGATAGCCGGGGACGCGGCCATAGCGGCTCGCGCGTGCGGCGACCGAGACCCCGCGAATGCCGTGCGGCGGATAGCGCGTCGCGGCGACCGCGGCCTGCGCCTCCTCGACCGATTGGACATAGGGAATGAGCAGCGTCTGGGCGCCGATGTCGAGACAACGCTTGATGAGAACGGCATCGTTCCAGGCCGGGCGAATGATCGCCGTGGCGGTGCCCTTCTCCATCGCCTGCAACTGCGACAGCAGATCGGGAATCTCGTTCGGCGAATGCTCGGTGTCGAGCAGCAGCCAGTCGAAGCCGGAATCGGAGCAGATTTCGACGGCGACATTGCTGCACAGGCTCTGCCACAGGCCGATCTGGAGTTGCTTGGCGCGAAGGCCGGCTTTGAAGGCGTTGCGCCTGAATTCCGTCATGGCTCGTTTCCGTCTTTTCGTTGTCGACCCACCGATGCTGTACCGGCTCGACCGGGAAAATCAAATGCCTAGGTGCGCGGGCTGTCCTGCCCGCCCCGTCTCAATAATGCGGCGGCGGCGGCTCGGCCTCGCCCGGCGCGGCGACCGCCGCTTCCCGCACCTGGTCGGCAAGGCGCTCAACCTCCCGCTTGAGCTGCTCGATCAGCTTCCATTGCGCGGTCACCGCCTCGTTGAGGTCCTCGATGACGCGCTCCTGGTGGGCGCGCTCTATTTCGAGGGCGACAAGGCGGGCATTGAGCGCGGCGTAATCGTCCATCGCGGTCTTCCGATCCTACGGTTCTCGTTCCCCGGCGGGTCCTAGACCATATCGCAGTTGCAGCAAAAGTCTGAGATAGTGGCGCAGACCATCCCAATGCCCGAGACCTCAGGACCATGAGCTTCGACACCATCATCCGCGGCGGCACCGTCGCGACCGCGTCCGATACCTTCTCCTGCGACGTCGGCATCACGGCCGGCAAGATTACGGCTTTGGGCGCCGACCTCGGTGAGGCTGCCGAGATCGTCGACGCCACCGGACTGCTGGTGCTGCCGGGCGGCATCGACAGCCACGTGCACATTTCGCAGCCGTCGGGGCCCGGCATCGTCATGGCCGACGACTTCGCCTCGGCGACGCGCGCGGCCGCCTTCGGCGGTAATACCATGGTGCTGCCCTTCGCCATGCAGCAGAAGGGCGAGAGCCTGCGCGAGGTCGTGAAGGAGTATCACCGCAAGGCCGATGGCCAGTGCTACATCGACGTCTCGTTCCATCTGATCATCGCCGACGCCAGCGACCGTGTGCTCGGCCAGGAACTGCCGGCCCTGGTCAATGACGGCTACACCTCGTTCAAGGTGTTCATGACCTATGAGGGCCTCGCCCTCTCCGACATGGAGATGCTCAATGTCATGAGCGTAGCGCGCGAGACCGGCGCGCTGGTCATGGTGCATGCCGAGAACTACGACGCCATCCGCTTCCTCACCGACCGGCTGGAGCGCGCCGGCAAGACGGCGCCGCATTTCCACGGCGCGTCGCGGCCGATCCCGGTCGAGCGCGAGGCGACGCACCGCGCCATTTCGCTGGCCGAGATCATCGATGTGCCGATCATGATCGTGCACGTGTCGAACCGCGAGGCGATGGAGGAGATCGCGCGGGCGCAGCGCCGCGGCCTGAAGATCTACGGCGAGACCTGCCCGCAATATCTGGTGCTGACCGAGAGGGACATGGAAGGCCTCAACATGGAGGGCGCCAAATATGTGTGCTCGCCGCCGCCGCGCGACGAGGCCAGCCAGGTCGCGTGCTGGGAGGGATTGCAGCAGGGCATCTTCTCGCTGTTTTCCTCGGACCACTGCCCGTTCCGCTATGACGATCCGCAGGGCAAGCTCGCGCCGAAAGGCCGCACGTCTTTCCGCTGGGTGCCAAACGGCATTCCCGGCGTCGAGACGCGGTTGCCGATCCTGTTCTCCGAGGGCGTGAGCAAGGGCCGTATTTCATTGAACGAGTTCGTGGCGCTGACCGCGACCAACCACGCCAAAACCTACGGGCTCTATCCGAAGAAGGGCACCATCGCCGTCGGCGCCGATGCCGACATCGCGATCTGGGATCCGAACCGCAAGGAGACCATCTCGCAGAAACTGATGCACGGCGGCACCGACTACACGCCCTATGAAGGCATAGAGGTCATCGGCTGGCCGGTCACCACAATCGTGCGTGGCAAATTCGTCGTGCGCGACGGCAAGCTGGTCGGCAAGCTCGGCGCGGGCGATTATGTGCCGCGCGCGAAGTCCGAACTGGCGAAGCCGCGCGTCGCGTGACGATAATCCGGGGGGACTCATGAGCGCCTATGTCATTTTCGACGTCGCCATTCACGATATGGCGGCCTACCAGCAGTTCATGGCTGGCGTGAAACCGGCGCTCGACGCCGCCGGCGCGAAATATCTGGCGCGCGGCGGCGCGCACAAGGTCCATGAAGGCGACTGGCAGCCGCGGCGCATCGTGCTCCTGGAATTTCCCTCGGCCGCCGCCTGGGAAGAATTCTACAACGGACCGACTTATCAGGGACTCAAGGCAGTCCGCGATGCCTGTAGCGAAGCCCGGCTGGTGAGCGTCGAAGGGTTGGCGTAATCGACGCTGTAGTCCGTTGACGATGGAGAGTCATGTGCCGCCCACCAACCGCCAAGTCCTCCTCACCTCCCGCCCGAGCGGCATTCCGCAGGCCGAACACTTCACGCTCACGGAGACCGCGATCCCCGAGCCCGGCGACAAGGAACTCCTCGTCCGCAACGAATTCCTGTCCGTCGAACCGGCGATGCGCGGTTGGGTCTCGGCCGTCGCCAACTACTCGACGCCGGTCGGCATCGGCGAGGTCATGCGTTCGTTCACCGCCGGCACCGTCATCAAGTCGCGCCATCCCGGTTTCGCCGAAGGCGACCGGGTGATGGGCATGCTCGGCTGGCAGGACTACGCCGTGTCGGACGGCTCCAACATCACGCGCAAGGTGAAGGAGACCGACCTCCCCTTGTCGCTGTCGCTCGGGGTGCTCGGCCTCAACGGCGTCACCGCCTATTTCGGCCTGCTCGATCTCGGTACGCCGAAGCCCGGCGACACCGTGGTCGTGTCCACCGCCGCCGGCTCGGTCGGCTCCGCCGTCGGACAGATCGCCAAGCTGATGGGCTGCCGAACCGTGGGCATTACGGGCGGCGCCACCAAGGTCAAGCTGTGCAAGGACGCTTTCGGTTATGATGAGGCGATCGACTACAAGAGCGGCGATCTCGATGCGGCGCTCAAAGCCGCCTGCCCGCGCGGCGTCGACGTCTATTTCGACAACACCGCCGGCGCGATCAGCGATGCCGTCATCCGGCAGATCGCCATTGGCGCCCGCATCGTCATCTGCGGCACCGCTTCGGTTGCGTCCTGGGACCCGCCGCCGATGGGCCCACGCGTCGAACGTCACATTCTCACCAAGCGCGCGCGCATGAGCGGCCTGCTGATCTTCGATTACGCGCATCGCTACGAGGAAGCCGTCAGCCGCCTGGCGCAATGGATCCGCGACGGCAAGCTTGCCTATCGCGAGGACATCGTCGACGGCATCGAGCACGCGCCCGGCGCCATCGCCGAGCTGTATCGCGGCGAGAACCTGGGCAAGCGGCTCATCAGACTCAACGTCTGATCACGCCGGCGAAAGCTTGCGGTTGATGAAGCGCAGCAAACGCGCCAGCGGCGCGCGCAGGAACGGCACGTCGAGCGCGAGCAGCGCCAAGCCGAGCGGGATCATCCAGAAGCCGAGGATCGGCAGGAAGCCGACAAAGCCACCGGCGATCAGCGCGAGCCCCATTGGCACACGCAGCCACACCGCGCCCGGCTTGCGGGCGCGGTCGAGCGCTCCCGCCATCCAGCGCGGCAGATGCTTGTTGAGCGCGTCGAGCTGGCGGTCGAGTTCTTCCTTGGCCATGCCTTGTCAGGCCGGAACCGGCGTTTTGGTTCCCTGATGCCTGGGTCGCACCCGCCCCGGCGCAAAAAAATGCCCGGCTTTGGGCCGGGCATTTTCACAACGCTTAAAGCGTGAAGCGAGCTACTGCTTCACCTTGGCATCGACCTTGAAGCTCGCCTGCGTATTCTGCTTGATCTCGTCGAGCGTCACGCCCGGCGCCAGTTCGATCAGCGTCATGCCGCCGTCGCCCTTCTTGTCGATGGTGAAGACGCCGAGATCGGTGATCACCATGTCGATGACGCGCGAGCCGGTCAGCGGCAGGTCGCACTTGTGCAGGAGCTTCGGCGACACGCTGCCGTCCTTGGCCTTGGCGACGTGCTCCATGATCACAACCACCTTCTTGACGCCGGCGACGAGGTCCATGGCGCCGCCCATGCCCTTGACCATCTTGCCGGGGATCATCCAGTTGGCGAGATCGCCGTTCTCGGCCACCTGCATGGCGCCGAGCAGCGCCAGATCGATGTGGCCGCCGCGGATCATGGCGAACGAGTCGGCCGACGAGAAATAGCTCGTGGTCGGCAGTTCGGTCACGGTCTGCTTGCCGGCGTTGATCAGATCCGGGTCCTCG
>JAHCKF010000212.1 GCA_026125925.1 Pseudolabrys sp. | reverse complement strand
ATTGCCTTACGTCGATCTGCTGCTGATTCACTGGCCGAGCAACGAGGTGCCGATCGCCGACACCATCGGCGCGCTGTGCAAGGCGAAGAAGGAGGGCAAGACACGGCATATAGGTGTTTCCAACTTCACGGTCGCGCTGCTCGACGAGGCCTGGAAGGCGACCAGCGAGCCCTTGGTCTGCAACCAGATCGAAGTCCATCCCTTCATCAATCAGGACAAGGTGATCGCCGCGTGCAAACGGCATGGCATGGCTGTGGTGGCTTATGTGCCGATCGCCCGCGGCAAGGTGCCCGGTGCCGAGGCGCTGGAGCGCATCGGCAAGGCGCACGGCAAGAGCGCGGCGCAGGTGTCGCTGCGTTATCTGGTCGAGCGCGGCATGATCGCCATTCCGCGGTCGTCCAATCGCGAGCACCTCAAGGCCAATCTCGACGTGTTCGATTTCAAACTCACGGCCGGCGAGATGGCGGAGTTGAAGAAGCTCAACGACACCAACATGCGCGTGGTCAGCCCGCCGCATGCTCCGCAATGGGATACACCGTGATGATGTTCGCCGTGCCTCGCATCGTTGCGCTGGTGGGGTTCTGCATCGGCGCGTCACCGGCCGCGGCGCAGTTACCGGCGCCCTCGGCGCGAGACTCCGTCGTCATCCAGAGCTGCGTCAAGTCGAAGCCGAAGGCCGAGGAGAGCTGCATCGGCATCGTCGCCGATCCATGCCTCGACGGAAAGGATGCGCAATCGACCGCGGGGCAGAGCGCCTGCTTCAGCCGCGAGACCGCGGTGTGGGACGACATCCTGAACGAGACGTTCCGCCGCCTGCGCGACAAGCTCAACGATGAGCAGAAAACCAAGCTGCGCGACATGCAGCGCGCGTGGATCGCGTCCCGCGATGCGAGCTGCGCTTTCTACTGGGACTATTACCAGGGCACGATGGCGAGCCCGATGTCGGCCTCCTGTGCTAACAGGGAGACGGCCCGGCGCGCGCTGTTCTTGCTCGGATTCCTGCAGGACGCGGAAGGCGGCCAATAGTCGGAGTGGAGCATGCAGACCGTCGAAGCCAAAGGTTTCAGTATCCCGATCATCGGCCTGGGCACGTGGGAATTGCGCGGGCGTGACTGCGCGCGTCTCGTCGAACAGGCGATCCGGCTCGGCTATCGCCACATTGACACGGCGCAGATGTACGCCAACGAGACCGAGGTGGGCGAGGGCGTGCGCGCCTCTGGCAAGCGCGCCGAGGTCATGGTGACGACCAAGGTCGCGCACACCATGATGGCGCCGCAGGACGTCGAGCGTTCGGTCAAAGAAAGCCTCGGCAAGCTGCGCATCGACGAGATCGATCTTCTGCTTATCCATTGGCCGAACGAGCGCATCCCGCTTGCGGAGACCTTGGGCGCCATGGCGAAGCTGAAGCAGGCCGGCTACGTCAAACAGCTTGGCGTGTCGAACTTCACCGTGGCGTTGCTCGACGAAGCGACGAAGGTCAGCGACGAGCCGATCGTCTGCAATCAGATCGAGTATCATCCGTTCCTCGACCAGTCGAAGGTGATCGCCGCGTGCCAGCGCCACGACATCGCGGTCGTCGCCTACAGCCCGATCGCTCGAGGCTCGGCCAAGGGCAACGAGGTGCTCGAGCGCATCGGCAAGGCGCATGGCAAAAGCGGCGCGCAGGTATCATTGCGTTGGCTTGTCCAACAAAATGTCGTCGTCATCCCGCGCACCAGCAAGCTGGAGCGGCTCGAGGAGAATCTCGCCATCTTCGATTTCAAGCTGTCGGATGCCGAGATGACGGAGATTGCCGGCCTGTCGGGCGCCGCCAAGCGCATCGTCAATCTCGCCTGGTCGCCGGCGTGGGATTGAGCGAACGCCACGCATGACCGCCAAAAACGACACCGCGCTCGTCCTGTTCTCCGGCGGGCAGGACTCGACCACTTGTCTCGGCTGGGCGCTCGAGCGTTTCGGCCGCGTCGAGACGGTCGGGTTCCACTACGGCCAGCGTCACGCCGTCGAGCTCGAGGTGCGGCCACGGTTGCGCGACGGGATCGCCGCGCTCAAGCCGGCCTGGCGCGACCGGCTGGGCGAGGATCACATGATCGCGCTGGATGCGTTGGCGAACCTCTCCGAGACGGCGCTGACCCGCGAGACCGAAATCGCCTTCGCCGAGGATGGGCTGCCGAACACCTTCGTGCCGGCACGAAACCTGATCTTCTTCACCTTCGCCGGCGCGCTGGCCTACCGACGCGGTGCCCGCCACATCGTCGCCGGCATGTGCGAAACCGACTATTCCGGGTACCCGGACTGCCGGGACGATACGGTGAAAGCCATGCAGGTCACGCTCAGTCTCGGCCTCGACCGCCGCGTCACCCTCCATACGCCGCTGATGTGGGTCGACAAGGCCGGAACCTTCGCCCTGGCGCGCGACATTGCGGGGCAGGCATTCCTCGATCTCATTGTCGAGGAAACCCATACCTGCTACGTCGGCGACCGCTCGCACCGTCACCCTTGGGGCTACGGTTGCGGCGCCTGTCCGGCCTGCGAATTGCGCTTCCAAGGCTACGCCAAATTCCGTGCCGACAGCCCCGCCTGACCGGTCCGCACCAGCCATCTGTCCGCTGAGTTCTCATGTCGATTGAAAAGCGAAAGAACCTCGAAGGCGTGATCTTCCTCGCGCTGTTCTGTCTCACCGTTCCCGCCGCCAACTGGATGATCGGCAACGCCGGCACGGTCTGCCCCGCTAATAGCCCGTGCCTAGTGCCGGTGGCGCCGGGTCTGATGGCGCCGTCGGGTGTGCTGATGATCGGCGCGGCTTTGGTGCTGCGCGATCTGGTGCAGCGCCGCCTCGGCGTCGAGTTCGGCATCGGCGCCATCGTTGCCGGCGCGCTGATTTCGGCGGCGATCGCGCCGCCGGCGCTGGTCACCGCCTCGGCCTTCGCCTTCCTGTTGTCGGAAGCCGCCGATTTCGCCGTCTATACGCCGCTGGCGCGTCGCCGCCTGGTGCTGGCGGTCGTCGCCTCCGGCGTTGTCGGCCTGGTGATCGACTCCGTCGTTTTCCTTTATCTCGCCTTCGGCTCGCTCGACTTCCTGGCCGGCCAGGTCGTCGGCAAGGCCTGGATGGTGCTACTCTCTATCCCGCTGGTGGCTTACCTGCGCCGCCGCGACGCGCGCCTTGGCCTGGTTCCCGCTTAATCTGACACGAGAACATCCATGACGATTTCACCGATGACCATGACCGCGTCGCCCGTCGCGGCCAATCCTAAGACGCTCGACGTGCTGCGCACCGTGACAACCGGCACCGTTACCACGATGCTGCTCAAGAAAGGCATCCGCCACGCCTGGATGAAAGGTGCGATGCCGTTCGGCCACACCGGCAACCGCATCGTCGGCCCGGCCTTCACCTTGCGCTTCGTGCCGGTGCGCGAGGATCTCGCGACGCCGGCGAGCTGGCTCAACCCGATTTCGACGCGCTCGGCCATCGAGGCGATGCCGGAAGGCTGCATCTGCGTCGCCGACGCCATGGGCGTCACCGGTGCCGGCATCTTCGGCGACATCCTCTGCATGCGCATGGTCAAGCGCAACGTTGCGGCGCTGATCACCGACGGCGTCATGCGTGACAAGCATGGCGTCCTCGGCACCGGCCTGCCGGTCTGGTGCCAGGGCGTCGCGGCGCCGGCTTCGGTCAACCAGCTCACCTTCGTCGGCTGGAACGAGCCGATCGGCTGCGGCGGCGCGGCCATCTTCCCGGGCGACATCATCGTCGCCGACGACGACGGCGCCGTGGTCATCCCGCACGATCTCGTCGAATTCGTCACCCATGAGGGCGCCGAGCACGAATTGATGGAAAGCTGGCTGGTGCAGGAAGTGGAGAAGGGCGAGAAACTGCCCGGCCTCTATCCGCCCAACGAGGCGAACAAGGCGCGCTACGAAGCCTGGAAGAAGTCGCGCTGATCACGTCTCCGGTGATGTGATAGGCTCCGGCGCGTTACTGCGGCCGGGGCGCCATGTTCTTTACTCTGTCAAAGACCATCACTGTCCTGTTTTTGCCGACGAGCCTGATACTGCTCGCCGGCCTGGCCGGCGTTGTGCTCGCGATGACGCGCTGGCGGAGCGCCGGCATCCGTCTGATGATCGCGAGCCTCGTGCTGCTGGCGATCGCCGGCATATCTCCGCTCGGCGCGCTGTTGACGCAAAGCCTGGAAAGCCGGTTTCCGCCGTGGGAGAAGACCGATGGTCCGGCGCGCGGCGCGCCAGCCGGGATCGTCGTGCTCGGCGGCGGCATCTCGTCGGGCCTGTCGCGCCAGATCGGCACGCCAATGGTCAGCGCCGATGGCGGCCGGCTCATCGCGCTGGCGCATCTGGCGCGGGTCTACCCCAATGCCCGCATCATCTACGCTGGCGGCGATGCCACTTTGGCCGGCAACCGGCCGCCGGAAACCGATTATCTCGGCCCGCTACTCGACGACTTCGGCATCCCGCGTTCGCGCGTCGAGCTCGAGACCCGCTCACGCAACACCGCGGAGAACGCCGCCTTCAGCAAGGTCATCGCCAATCCCAAACCGGGCGAGCGTTGGTTGCTGGTGACGTCGGCGCAGCACATGCCGCGCGCGGTCGGCTGCTTTCGCGCCGTCGGATTTCCGGTCGAGGCCTATCCGGCGGCATGGCGCACCGATCCTGAGCCGCAGACCGCGCCGAACCTTTCGATCGGCCGCAGTCTCGAACGCCTCGATAGCGCGTCCCGTGAGTGGCTCGGCCTCATCGTGTACCGGCTCACGGGCAAGACATCGGCGCTGCTGCCGGCGCCGTGAGCGGCGCTCGCTCCGTCACTAAAGATTGTCGCGACCGTAAACCAGCGGTAGCATTTTTCTCGTCAGGGCGATTCGTGCGCCCGAGTTCGCGTCAGCGTGCTCGCGCACCATCCGCGTCGTTGCTTCCACGCGTGATGCCTTTTTTCAATAAGGGGGATCGGGGCCATGGCTTCGAGCAATTTAGTTTCCAAAACGCCCGCGCGCCGGTCATCCGACGCCGATAGCGCGGATTTCAACGCCGATTTCGGCTTGAGCGAACACTGGGACGAGCGCGTCATCACTACGGTCGCTGCCGCGCTGGCGATCACCATTGTCGGCGCGGTTACGCTACTGATGGGCATGTCCTGAGCCAAGGTCTCAGGACTTATCGGTAACCACCGTATCGAAGGCGCGTCGGGAGGCGGAGGCGAATTGCCGCCGCCACATCACGATGAGCACCGCGATCGTCGTGAGCGCGAAGACGAGCGGGCCGAGAAACCAGCCGAGATAGCCGAGCGCGAAAAAGAAGGCGCGCTGGCCGCGATTGAAATGCAGGCCGGCTTCCTCGCACAGTCGCGCCGCGCGGTAAATGAAGCTGCGCGCCGCCGCGGTGTGGCGGTCGGCCGGCGGCGGCGCCGCGCCGATCATGATGGCGAGGTAATTGAACAGCCGATACGACCAGGCGAATTTGAAGAAGGCATATACCATGATCACGGCGAGCCCGATGATCTTGGCCTCCCACATCTCCGGCGTGTTGGCCACGCTGAAGGGCAACAGTCCCATCACCTGCAGGATTTGATCGCCGGCGCGCAGCATAGACAACGCGCCGCCAATGGCGATCAGGCTGGTCGAGGCGAAGAAGGCGGTGCCGTTCTGCAAGGCGGCGGTGACCTGGGAATCGACGATGCGCACGTCGCGGCCGATCATCTGGTCGATCCACTGCTCGCGGTAGGTATGCATCAGCGCGTTGAGGCTTGTCTTGCCGCTCGCCGTCTTTTCGATGGCGATCGAGTAGCCGAGCCAGGCAAGTAGAAACAGCGTGAGGGCGAGGGCATCCGGCAGGCTGAATGAGAGCATGGCGCGAAGGTCCTTGAACTTGGCGGCGATTGTCACGTTGCCGCCGGTCTGCCACACCGGCTAGTCTAGAGCTTCACCCGGAACAAGGCGCGAGGAAAGTTCAACGATGCCGCAGAATATCACCGTCACCTACAAGGACTTGTGCGCGGCGGCCGAGCGCGAGATCGAGACGCTGGAGACGGTCGACGCCATCAAGCTCGCCGGCCGCGACGACGTCGTCCTGGTCGATATCCGCGACATCCGCGAGTTGCAGCGCGACGGCAAGATCCCGGGCGCCTTCCACTGTCCGCGCGGCATGCTGGAGTTCTGGATCGACCCGACCGGGTCCTACCACAAGCCGGTTTTCGCGCAGGACAAGAAGTTCGTGTTCTTCTGTGCCGGCGGCATGCGCTCGGCGCTGGCGGCGCAGACCGCACATCGCATGGGCCTCAAGCCCGTCGCCCACATCCGCGGCGGCTTCGGCGCCTGGAAGAAGGCCGGGGGTCCAGTCGAAACGCCGGAGCCGAAAGCCGGTTAGGGCGGCCGCGCAGAACTGATCAGCGCCGCTGCTGGCGTGCATTTGCAAAATTCATTTGTCCATACCGGCCGGC
>JAHCKF010000211.1 GCA_026125925.1 Pseudolabrys sp. | reverse complement strand
CGGCAATCTCCTGGCGCGCATCCTGCTGACCGTTACGGTTCTGGGCTACGGCTTCGTTCCGATCCTCGCCGACTTCAATCCGACACACGCGACCAACCCGCTTTGGACGCCGCACGCGCGGTTCCACGTGGTCTGGCAAGTGCTGAGCTACGTCGGAATCGGGCTGCTGGCGCTGATCCTGATCTGGTCGCCGGGCCCGCTCGCCGTCGCGCGGCTGTACTTTGCCGCCGCGATCGGCGCCGCGATTTACATTTCGTTCTTCGCGACGCTCGGCTCGATGAAACTGTTCGGCGGGAAGGAGTACGACAGCAACGGCATTCAGCCCTGGCCGGTGCAGGTCGGCTCCACGACGCTGAAGTTCGACGCCAACATCACCGTGTTCAGCGCGGTGTCGGTGATCCTGATTGTCGGCGTGCTGCTGATTCGACAATAGTCGCCGGCACGCGAAACGCTGCGGCCTCACGAAAGACTGGCGACGTCAGATGCAACGGCCGCAATCGAGCCGGCAGCCCGGCCGGCAGCGCTTTCGGCCAAAATCGAACGGACCAGGGACGGGCGCTGCAGCGTTTGGCTCACCGGGCACTTCTCGGCGATTTCGAGCAGGCGCTGGCGCTGCTCGTCGCTCAGGGCGCCTTCGAGCGCGATGGTTCTGGTGAACCGGTCGATCTTGCCCGCGCCGTCCGGCGCCGGGACCTTCTCGTGCTGCAGCGAGACCGAGGTCTTGGCGAGGGGCCAGTTCTTGTGCGCGGCATACATGCGGAGCGTCATCGCCGTGCAGGCGCCGAGCGCCGCGAGCACATACTCGTAGGGCGACGGTCCGGTGTCGCGGCCGCCAAGGGTCTCGGGCTCGTCGGCGCCCAACACGTGATGGCCGGCAGTCACGAACTGGGCGTAGGGACCGTTGCCGCTTTCGACGACGGTCACGGTGCTTTCAAGAGACGCATTCATGGGGCTGCTCCGATGAATGACGGATAGCCCCCGCCGCCGAACAAGCCTTGATCTACAGCAATTCGGCGGGCAGCGGCTGGGTCACGACCGGCGGTGCCTATGAACTCTTGTTCGGCCGTCCGACGCTTTCGTACACAAAGCCGAGCCGCGCCATCTCATCGGGCCGGTAGATGTTGCGCAGGTCGACAACCACCGGCACGTTCAAGCTCTCCTTCAGGCGCACGAGATCGAGCGCGCGGAACTGCTCCCATTCGGTGACAATCACCAGAGCATCGGCGCCGGCGGCGCATTCGTACGGCCCGTCGCAGAACGTCACGCCGGGCAACAAGGGTTTGGCCTGCTCGATTCCCACCGGATCGTAGGCGCGCACCTTGGCGCCCAGGTCGTGCAGCGCGGTGATCAGCGGGATCGACGGCGCGTCCCGCATGTCGTCGGTGTTCGGCTTGAAGGTCAGGCCGAGCACGGCGATCGTCTTGCCGCGCAGGTTGCCGCCGAGCGCCGCGACCACCTTGCGCGCCATGCCGCGCTTGCGCGCGTCGTTCACCGCGGCAACCGTCTCGACGATGCGCAGCGGCGCCTCGTGATCCTGGCCGGTCTTGATCAGCGCCAGCGTGTCCTTGGGGAAGCACGATCCGCCGTAGCCGGGGCCGGCGTGCAGGAACTTGCCGCCGATCCGGTTGTCGAGACCGATGCCGCGCGCCACCTCCTGCACGTCGGCGCCGACGCGCTCGCACAGGTCCGCGATCTCGTTGATGAAGGTGATCTTGGTGGCGAGGAAGGCATTGGCCGCATATTTGATGAGCTCGGCCGTGCGCCGCCCCGTGAACATGATCGGCGAGCGGTTGAGATAAAGCGGCCGGTACAATTCCGTCATCACCGCCTTGGCGCGATCGTCGTCGGTCCCGACGACGATGCGGTCGGGGTGCTTGAAGTCCTGGATGGCAGCGCCTTCGCGCAGGAATTCCGGGTTGGACACCACGGCGAAATCGGCGTCATGGCCCCCCAATTTTTGCCGCGTCTCATGAATGACGCGCTCGACCTCGTCGCCGGTGCCGACCGGGACGGTGGATTTGGTCACCACCACCGTGAAGCCGTCGAGCGCCGCCGCAATCTCGCGCGCCGCATCGTAAACGAAGGACAGGTCGGCATGGCCGTCGCCGCGCCGCGACGGCGTGCCCACGGCAATGAACACGGCATCGGCATCTGCGACGGCCGCGGCCAGATCGGTGGTGAATTTGAGCCGGCCGGCCTTGGCGTTGGCAGCGACCAGTTCGGTCAGGCCCGGTTCGTAGATCGGGACTTGTCCGGCATTGAGCGAATTAATCTTACCTATGTCTTTATCGACGCAGGTCACGTCATGGCCGAAGTCCGCAAAGCAGGCCCCCGACACTAGGCCGACATAGCCAGAGCCGATCATCGCGACGCGCATTTTTCCAAACCGTATCCGGGCTCAAGATAGTTAATCGACTGGAGCTGCCGCCCCCGCCCCGATCCTTAGCAGAGCGCCCGGCCGGAAGCGAGAGAGCCCGGGCCGGGCTCAGTTTCTGCGACCCCGTAAAGGGGAAAGAAACGTTGGCCTGTCATAAGTCCATCATGAACGGGACCGATAAAATGTCAGTACAAATGCATGATGGGCGCGTCGACTGGGTCGACTATGCCAAGGGCTTCTGCATCGTCTTCGTCGTGATGATGCACTCGGTGCTCGGCGTCGAAGCCGCCGCCGGCCAGACCGGCTGGATGAATCATGTGGTCGAGTTCGCGCGGCCGTTCCGCATGCCGGACTTCTTCATGATCTCCGGCCTGTTCCTCGCTCTTGTCATCGACCGCGACTGGCGCACCTATCTCGACCGCAAGGTCGTACACTTCTTTTATTTCTACGTTCTGTGGACGGCGATCCAATTCGCCTTCAAGGCCCCGGGTTTCATCGCCGAACAGGGCGTGGCCGGCGTGGCGCACGCTTACCTCATGTCGTTCATCGAACCGTTCGGCACCTTGTGGTTCATCTACCTGCTGCCGATCTTCTTCGTCTTCATCAAGCTGACCAAGCGCGTGCCGTGGCCGGTGCTCTGGCTCCTCGGCGCTGCCATGGAAATCTCGCATCTCGAGACCGGTTGGATGGTGCCGGACGAGTTCGCGGCTCGCTTCGTCTATGTCTACACCGGCTACATCGCCGCGCGTTACATCTTCTCGATCACCGCCTGGGCCCAGGCCCGGCCGCAGCTCGGCATGGCCGCGCTCGTGGTCTGGGGCGTCTTCAACGGCGTCATGGTCAAGGCCGGCCTCGCCGCCCTGCCGTTCTATTCGCTGGCGCTCGGCCTCGTCGGCGCCGCCGCGGTCGCGACCATCGCTGCGCTCCTGTCGCTGCACGACGTGTTCAAGCCGCTGCGCTATTGTGGCCGCAACTCGATCGTCATCTATCTGGCCTTCTTCCTGCCGATGGCGGCCTCGCGCGCGGTGCTGCTCAAGACCGGCATCATTACGGATATCGGCACCATCTCGGTGCTGGTCACCGCTTCCGGCGTGATCGGAGCCCTGCTGATCTACTGGGCAGTCCGTCACACCCCGCTGAAGTTCCTGTTCGAGCGCCCGGCCCTGTTCTGGCTGGTGCCGAAGAAGGACAAGCCGGCCGAGAAGAAGCCCGAGTTCGCGCTCCAGCCGGCGGAGTAGTCTTTCTTCACCTCTCCCATGGGGAGAGGGAGCACTCCGAATTTGTCGCTGGTCCACAGGCCAGATCACACGCATTGATTCATCCCGCGGCACGGCCCACATTCGGGCCATGCCGACATCCAAATCCTCGAAATCCGC
Source organism: Pseudolabrys sp. (assembly GCA_026125925.1). The sequence goes on along the minus strand of JAHCKF010000211.1, from coordinate 2,711 downwards.
CCCGAAGTCCGCCGCCAAATCCGCCACGAAGGCGGCGGCCAAGGCCGCGCCCGCGAAAACCGCGACGAAATCAGCGGTGGTCGCGGCCAACCCGGCCGCCCGTGCGCTGAAGAAGGGCGACCACGTCTTTCTGGTCGATGGTTCCGGCTACATCTTCCGCGCCTACCACGCGCTGCCGCCGCTCACCCGCAAGTCCGACGGCCTGCAGGTCAATGCCGTGCTCGGCTTCTGCAACATGTTGTGGAAGCTGCTGGCCGAAATGCCGGCAGACAACAAGCCGACGCATCTCGCCGTCATCTTCGACAAAAGCGAGAAGACCTTCCGCACCGATTTCTATCCCGACTACAAGGCGCACCGCCCGGAAGCGCCGGAGGACCTCCGCCCGCAATTCCCGTTGATCCGCGACGCCGTGCGCGCCTTCGAAATCCCCTGCCTCGAACAGGCCGGTTTCGAGGCCGACGACCTGATCGCCACCTATGCACGGCTCGCCTGCGAAGCGGGCGCGACCACCACCATCGTCTCATCCGACAAGGACCTGATGCAGCTCGTTGGCAATGGCGTGACGATGTACGACACGATGAAGGACAAGCGCATCGGCGTCGCCGAGGTGATCGAGAAATTTGGCGTGCCGCCGGAGAAGGTGATCGAAGCGCAGGCGCTGATCGGCGACACCTCCGACAACGTGCCCGGCGTGCCGGGCATCGGCCCCAAGACCGCCGCCGAACTGATCGGCACCTATGGCGATCTCGAAACGCTGCTGGCGCGGGCCTCCGAAATCAAGCAGGCCAAGCGGCGCGAAAACATCATCCAGTTCGCCGAACAGGCGCGCATCTCCAAGCGTCTGGTCACGCTCGATCAGAATGTGCCGCTCGACACCGATATCGCGGAACTGGCGGTGCACGAGCCGGACTACAAGAACCTCATCGCCTTCCTCAAGGCGATGGAATTCACCACCATCACCCGCCGCATCGCTGAGAAATCGGGGATCGATGCCAGCGCCATCAGCGCCGATACCACGCTGACCTCGAAAGCCGCGCCTGCTCCGTCCGGCCGCACCGCCGGCCAGGGCCAACTCGCCTTCGATGCGCCGCCGTCGGCCGGTCATGCGCCGGCCGACGCCTCCGGCGCCCTAACCCCGATCTCGCTCGCCGAACGCCGGCTCGAACGCCTGCGCAACGCGCCGTTCGATCCCGCGAAGTACCGGACCATCGACAGTCTCGACGCGCTCAAGGCGCTCATCGTTCGCGCGCTCGATCTCGGCGCCATCGCCATCAAGACCGAAACCAGCACGCTCGATCCGTTGCAGGCGGCTTTGTGCGGCATCGCCTTCGCCGTGGCGCCGAACGAGGCCTACTACCTGCCGCTCGGCCACCGCGACGCCAGCGACAGCGATGGCGCCGGGCTGTTCGCTGCCAAATTGTGCGATGGCCAGATCCCGGAGCGTGCCGCGCTCGACACGCTCAAGGCGCTGCTCGAGGACGACTGCGTCACCAAGATTGGCCACGACATCAAGCGCGACCGCCTCGTTCTCGGCGCGCGCGGCATCGATCTCGGCGCCGCCGACGACGTGATGCTGATCTCGTATGTGCTCGACGCCGGCCGCGGCGGCCACGACACCGCGACGCTCGGCAGCCGCTATCTCGACCGCATGCCGTCGCGCTTCAACGAAGCCAAGAACAAGGAGAAGGCGCTGTTCACCGCCGAGGCGACTCCGATCCCGCGCACCGCCGCTTATGCCGCCGAGGACGCCGACATCATCCTGCGGCTCTGGCAGGGCCTGAAGCCGCGCATGGCGGCCGACCGCGTCACCGCCGTCTACGAGACTTTGGAGCGGCAGATGCCGGCGGTGCTGTCGCGCATGGAAGCGCGCGGCATTTCCATCGACCGCGCCGTGCTCGCCAAGCTGTCGAACGACTTCGGCAAGAAGCAGGTCGCGCTCGAGGAAGAGATCAACAAGATCGCCGGCACGCAGGTCAATCCGGGCTCGCCCAAGCAGCTCGGCGACATCCTGTTCGGCCAGCTCGGCCTGCCCGGCGGCTCCAAGACCAAGACCGGGCAGTGGTCCACCACCGCGCGCGAACTGGAAGAGCTCGCCGAGCAGGGCCACAAGCTGCCGCAGGTCATTCTCGACTGGCGCCAGGTGTCGAAGCTGCGCTCGACCTACACCGAGGCGCTGCCGAACTACGTCAATCCGACGACCCAGCGCGTGCATACATCCTACGCGCTCGCCGCCACCTCGACCGGCCGCCTGTCGTCATCCGAGCCAAATTTGCAGAACATCCCGATCCGCACCGAGGAAGGCCGCAAGATCCGCAAGGCCTTCGTCGCGGCGCCGGGCATGAAACTGATCTCGGCGGACTATTCGCAAATCGAGTTGCGACTGCTCGCCGAGGTCGCCAACGTGCCGACGCTGCGGCAGGCGTTCAAGGACGGCATCGACATCCACGCCATGACGGCGTCGGAGATGTTCGGCGTCCCTGTGAAAGACATGCCGGGTGAAGTTCGCCGGCGTGCCAAGGCCATCAACTTCGGCATCATCTACGGCATTTCCGCCTTCGGCCTCGCCAATCAGCTCGGCATCGAGCGTGGCGAAGCCGGCGAGTACATCAAGAAGTATTTCGAGCGCTTCCCGGGCATCCGCGACTATATGGACGAGACCAAGGAGTACTGCCGCCAGAACGGCTACGTGCTCACTTTGTTCGGCCGCAAGT
>JAHCKF010000210.1 GCA_026125925.1 Pseudolabrys sp. | reverse complement strand
TGTCACCATCGCGGCGCTGGCGCTCATCATCGACCAGGCGAGCAAGCTCTATCTCGTCTTCGTCCACGATCTCGACGCCAACCCGATGCGGCTCGGGCCGTTCTTCGACTTCGTGCTGACCCGCAATTACGGCATCAGCTACGGCCTGTTGCAGATGCCGGGGGAGGCCGGGCAATGGGCGCTGGTCGGCTTCAAGGTGCTGGCGGTGGCGCTGCTCTGGGCCTGGCTGGCCAAGGCGGAGGACCGGCTGACGGCGGCCTCGCTCGGCCTGATCATCGGCGGCGCGGCCGGGAATACCATCGACCGTCTGCTCCATGGCTGGGTGGTCGATTTCGTGTTTTTTCACGTTTCCGGGGCAGGCTGGACGTTCAAATGGTACGTTTTTAACCTCGCCGACGTGGCCATCGTTGCCGGGGTGGCGGGTCTGCTGTATGAGTCCTTCTTCGGCGGACGTGCCGTAAAAGCGCCCTGATCCCAATGCAATAGGCGGTCGGCCATAGGCCGTTTCAGGATGAATTTGGTGCCCAATCCGCCGGACACCCGAACAGAAGGGGCAAGTTCCATGATCGCTCGTCGCTCCTCCCGTCAGGCCGCGCTCGCCGCGATGGTACTCGGCCTCTCCGTCGCTGCGCTGGCCTTGCCGGCGCGCGCCGCCGACGCCGGCGACGATCGGCCCTGGGACTCCAAGATGATCGGCAACTTGCTGGAAGGCCTCGGCCTGCAGTCGCCGAACAAGGATCCGATCGTCTATCAGGAGCGGGCGCCGCTCGTCATTCCGCCGTCCACCGATCTGCCGACGCCGGAGAAGACCGATGCCGCCATCGCCAGCAATCCGGCGTGGCCGAAGGACCCGGATGTCGCGCGCAAGAAGGAAGCCGCCCGGCAGGCCCGCATCGAGGCGATGAAGTCGGCCGACGAGAAGTTCCGCGAAGAAAATCGCGTGCTCAGCCCGAGCGAAATGACGCCGAACGCCAATGGCGCCAATCGCATGCCGCGCGTCGGCACCGGCAACCGCACAGCCAATACTTTCAGCGAGTCCAATCAGAAGCTGACGCCGTCGCAGCTCGGCTATAACGGCGGCATGTTCGGCAGCCTGTTCGGCGGCAAGAATGACGACGAACAGGCGCGCTTCACCGGCGAACCGCCGCGTGCGTCGCTGACCGATCCGCCGGCCGGCTATCAGACGCCGTCGGCCGACCAGCCCTACGGTTCCGGCAGCGAGCGCAACCGCGCGCCGAAGGCGACCAACTACCTGGAAAGCAAGGGCGGCGACATCGAGCACTGAGTTCGGTGGGTGGAGAGCGGCCGCGCATTGCGTAGCGGCCGTCACCGCGTAAGGACTGCGAGACGTCGCGGGGCGACGCCAACGCTAACGCCATAGGGTCTGCTTCGTGGATTTCAGACAACTCGTCGAACGCACTGGCGCCATGGCTGTGGCGGCGGTGCTTGCGCTGTCGCTTGTGCCGCATGCGGCGACCGCCGCCGAGCAATCCGGGTCAAAGATTTCCGATTTCAAGCTCGACAACGGCCTCGAACTCGTCGTCATCCCCGACCACCGCGCGCCGGTGGTCACGCACATGATCTGGTACAAGGTCGGCGCCGCCGATGAGACCGCGGGCAAATCCGGCCTCGCGCATTTTCTCGAACATCTGATGTTCAAGGGCACCGCCAAGCATCCGGCCGGCCAGTTCTCCTCCGTGGTCGCGCGCATGGGCGGCCAGGAGAACGCGTTCACCTCGAGCGACTACACCGGCTATTACCAGCGCGTGCCGAGCGAGAAGCTGAAGCAAGTCATGAGCTTCGAGGCCGACCGTATGACCGGCCTGGTGCTGACCGACGCCGTGGTGCTGCCCGAGCGCGATGTCATTCTCGAAGAGCGCAACCAGCGCATGGAGAACAATCCGCGCGCCCGGCTCGGCGAGCAGATCGACGCCGCGCTGTTCCTCAATTCGCCCTATGGCCGGCCGGTGATCGGCTGGCGCCACGAGATGGAAGGCCTGACCAAGGACGATGCTATCGGCTTCTATCGCCGCTTCTACGGACCGAACAACGCCGTGGTCGTGGTGGCCGGCGACATCGAGCCGCAGCAGGCGCTCGCCTTCGCCAAGGAAACCTACGGTGCGCTCAAGCCGCATGCCGACATCGCGCCGCGGGCGCGCCCGCAGGAGCCGCCGCCGGCCGCGGCGCGGTCGCTGACGCTCGGCGATCCGCGCGTCGAGCAGCCGATGCTGCAGCGCTCGTATCTGGTGCCGTCGTTCCACACCGCGAAGGCGGGCGAGTCCGAAGCGCTCGAGGTATTGTCGCATATTCTCGGCGCCGGCTCGAACAGCCGGCTCTATCGCGCGCTGGTGGTCGACAAGCATGTCGCGACCAGCGCCGGCGCCTATTACGACTCCTCCGCCTATGACATGTCGAAGTTCGGCGTCTATGGCGCGCCGGCCGAAGGCGTGAGCCTGCCGCAGCTCGAAACCGACATCGACGCCGTGATCGCCGAGGTGATCGACAAGGGCGTCAGCGACGACGAACTGGAGCGCTCGAAATCGCGGCTGGTGGCGGACGCCATCTATGCGCAGGACAATCAGGCGATGATGGCGCGCTGGTACGGCCAGGCGCTGATGACCGGCGCCACCGTCGACGACGTGCAGAAGTGGCCGGAGCGCATCCGCGCCGTCACCGCGGCGCAGGTCAAGGACGCGGCGCTCAAATGGCTCGACAAGAAGCGCTCGGTCACCGGCTATCTGGTCAAGGAAGCGGCGCCCGCCGTCAACAAGGCGGAGCAGGCGCCGCCGGTCAAATCCGGCAGCACCGGGGAGAAGCGGTCATGATGCGGCTTCTCGCAGGCGCCGCTGGCGCGCTCATGCTGGCGCTGGTGCAGATCGCGCCGGCGTCCGCCATGACGATCGAGCCGGTGGTCAGCCCCAAGGGCATTTCGTTCTGGCTGGTGCGCGAAAAGGCCGTGCCGCTGGTGGCGCTGAATTACGCCTTCAAGGGCGGCGCGGCGCAGGATCCGGCCGGCAAGGGCGGCACCGCCAATCTGGTCGCTGACACGCTCGACGAAGGCGCCGGCGATCTCGACAGCAAGGCGTTCCACGACCGGATGGAGCGCCGCGCCATCGAACTGTCGTTCAGCGCCAACCGCGACGAATTCCGCGGCTCGCTGCGCGCGCTCAACGAGCATCGCGACGAGGCCTTCGACCTGCTGCGCAAGGCGCTCGCCGAACCGCGCTTCGAGCCGTCGGCGGTGGAGCGCGTGCGCGGCCAGGAACTGGCGGGCCTGCGCCGCGAGATCACCAACCCCAACAACATCGCCGGCCGCACCTGGTGGCAGACGGCATTTCCGGGGCATCCTTACGGCCGCGAGACCAAGGGCTCGCTCGAGACCGTGCCGGCGATCACGCCGGACGATCTGCGCGACTTCACCAGGCGCGTCTTCGCGCGCAACGGGCTCACCGTCTCCATCGTCGGCGACGTCGATGCCAAGACGGCGGGCGAACTGATCGACAAGGCGTTCGGCGATCTGCCGGAGAAGAACGATCTTACGCCGGTGGCGGACGTGAAGCCGCAGGGCCTCGGCCGCCGCATCGTCGCGGAATTGAACGTGCCGCAGGCGGTCATCACCTTCGGCGGCCCCGGCATCGCCCGCAATGATCCGGATTTCATGGCGGCCTATATCGTCAATCACATCCTCGGCGGCGGCTCGTTCTCGTCGCGGCTCTACAAGGAAGTGCGCGAGAAGCGCGGCCTCGCCTACGGCGTGTCGGAGAGTCTGGCCTGGTTCGACCACACCGCGCTGCTGATTGGCGGCACGGCGACACGCGCCGACCGCACCGCCGATGCGCTGGCCATCATCGAGGCCGAAAGCAACAAGATGGCGGAGGCGGGCCCGACCGCCGACGAACTCGCCGCGGCCAAGGATTATCTCAAGGGCGCCTATGCGCTGTCGCTCGACACCTCGTCGAAGATCGCGGCGCAGCTCACCCAGATCCAGCTCGACAATCTCGGCATCGACTATATCGAGCGCCGCGGCGCCATGATCGACGCGGTGACCCTCGACGACGCCAAGCGCGTCGCCAAGCGGCTTTACGGCAACGGCATGCTGGTGACGGTGGCCGGCCGGCCGAAGGGGCTGGCGTCGAGCACGCAGTGAAACTTTTGCGCCGCGGATGCGTTGCTCACTTGGGGTCGTTCGTAACCCTTTTCTGTCATGCCCGGCCTTGTGCCGGGCATCCACGTCTTATTACCTTTGCCCTGTGATGTAAGACGTGGATGCCCGCGACGAGCGCGGGCATGACGCTGGAGAATTGCCATCATGCCTCTGATCCAATCCATCGACAGCGCGCTTCACGACAACATCGGCCAGCACGGCGTCCCGGCCGAGGCGCTCGACGCGGCGCTGGCACGCGCCGAGGGCGCGCTCGACTGGCTGCGCGTCCGCCACGCCGACGGCGGCCTGCCGCTGCTGCAACTGCCGGCGACCCACAGCGATTTGCCGGAGCTGCGCGACCGCGCTGTGGCGCTCGCCGATCGCGCCACCGACATCGTGCTGCTCGGCACCGGCGGCTCCTCGCTTGGCGGCCAGACTTTGGCGCAGCTCGCCGGCTACATGGTGCCGGGCGTCGGCGCCTTGCGCGCCGGCCCGCGCCTGCACTTCATGGACAATCTAGATCCCGACTCGTTCGCGTCGCTGCTCAAGCACCTGCCGCTGCAGACGTCGCGCTTCGTGTCGATCTCCAAGTCCGGCGGCACCGGCGAGACGCTGATGCAGACCATCGCCGTGCTGTCGGCGCTGCATGAGGCAAGCCTCGGCCCGCGCATTCCCGATATTTTCCTCGGCCTCACCGAGCCCGACAAGCCCGGCAAGAAGAACGGCCTGCGCGAGCTGCTCGGCCAATACAAGGTGCCGATGCTCGAGCATCACACCGGCGTCGGCGGCCGTTTCTCGGTGCTGACCAATGTCGGCCTGCTGCCGGCGGCGATGCTCGGCCTCGATGTCGTGGCAGTCCGCGAAGGCGCCTCACTGGCGCTGAAGCCGGTGCTGGAGAAGAAAAAGGCCAAGGACGTGCCGGCTGCGCTCGGCGCCGCGCTGGCGGTGGCTTTGGCCGAGACCAAGAACAAGGGCATCAGCGTCGTCATGGCCTATGCCGACCGGCTGGAGCGCTTCACGCGCTGGTACGTGCAGCTTTGGGCCGAAAGCCTCGGCAAGGACGGCAAGGGCACGACACCAATCGGTGCGCTCGGCCCGGTCGATCAGCACAGCCAGTTGCAGCTCTTCATCGCCGGTCCGCGCGACAAATTGTTCACCGTCATCACCACCGATCGCGCCGGCAAGGGCCCGCGCATGGACAAGAAGCTGTCCGAAGTCGCCGGCGAGGCGGGCTTCGGCGGCAAGACGATCGGCGATCTGGTCGGCGCGCAGGGGCGCGCCACGGCGGAGACCTTGGCGAAGAACGGCTGTCCCGTCCGCACCCTGCATCTGCCGGAGATCGACGAAGAGAGTATGGGTGAATTGCTGATGCACTTCATGCTCGAGACCATCATCGCCGCGCATCTCCTCGGCGTCGATGCCTTCGATCAGCCGGCTGTGGAAGAGGGCAAGGTGCTGGCTAAAAAATATCTGACCGCAAATATCTGACGGCGTGACGCGATGCCCGCTTATGTGATCTCCGAAGTGCGTATTCTCGATCAGGACCTGATCGGCAATTACCGCGAGCGTGCCGCCGCCAGCATCGAAAAGTACGGCGGGCGCTATCTGGTGCGCTCCGGCGCGGTCGAACTGGTCGAGGGGACACGCGATCGCGACCGGCAATTCATCATCGTCGAGTTTCCCGACATGGCGAAGGCGCGCGAATGGTACCGCTCGCCGGAATATGCCGAGGCTTTGGAATTCCGCTACGCCGCGCTGGACCGGACCCTGGTGTTTGCGGAAGGGGTGGAGGGCTGAAGCCCTCGGCGTGACAACTTCCCTTGTCATGGCCGGGCTTGACCCGGCCATCCCGCTTAGGAGGGCAGTGCATCCCTAAGCGGGATCACCGGGACAAGCCCGGTGATGACGGTGTAGGTTGCGGTTGCGCCGCGGACAAACCATGCATCAGGTCACCAAAACCATCTCGATCGACGACAGCGAGCTCGAGGAAAGCTTCGTCCGTTCCTCAGGGCCGGGCGGGCAGAACGTCAACAAGGTGTCGTCGGCCGTGCAACTGCGCTTCGACGCGCGGCGCTCGCCGTCGCTGCCGAACGACGTCGCCATCCGCCTGATGAAACTGGCCGGCTCGCGGCTGACCAAGGAAGGCGTCATCGTCATCGTGGCGCAGGAATACCGTGACCAGTCGCGCAACCGCGCCGAGGCACGCGAGCGCCTGTTCGAGATGATCCGCCAGGCCGCGGTGAAGCCCACGGTGCGGCGCGAAACCAAGGTGCCGAAATCCGAGAAGAAGAAGCGGGTCGAGGGCAAGAAACGCCGCAGCGAGAT
>JAHCKF010000021.1 GCA_026125925.1 Pseudolabrys sp. | reverse complement strand
TGCCGGCGAGAAAGCGCAGCACATGTATGCGGACGTCAACTTCGAATACCCGTTGCGCCCCGGTATCGCCATCAACCCGATCATCGCCGGCTACGGCACGCTCAAGCCCGACCCGCTGCCGCTGTCGAAAATCGCGGCGTCGAAAAAGGCCGCCTCGGAACTGGTGGACAAGGTCGGCTTCGACAACTGATACGGACCTGACAAGGTTATGACGTCGCTTTCCGGCGGCCCCGCCTCGCGCGGGGCCGTTGGCCGTTTTCCGGCCGACAAGATTGTGAGCCTGACGATCGCCGCCGCCCTGGCGACGCTGATCGCTTTACCGCTCGGCAGCCTTATCCGCCTCGCTGTCAGCGGCGATGCCGCGCTGTGGCCGCACCTGGCCGCCTACGTGCTGCCGGTCGCGACGGTGCAGACGATCCTCCTGCTCATTGGCGTCGCCGTGGTGACGGCACTGTGCGGCATCGCACCGGCCTGGCTGGTGGCCTGTTTCGAATTCCGCGGCCGCCGGCTCCTCGAATGGCTGCTGCCCCTGCCGCTGGCCATTCCGACCTACATCGCCGCTTATGTTTATGCCGACATGCTCGATGCCGCAGGACCGGTGCAGAGCGCGTTGCGCGCGCTGTTTGGCTGGAAAACGGGCGCCGACTACTGGTTTCCGCCGGTGCGCTCCCTCGGCGGCGGCATCCTGATCATCGGCCTCGTCCTCTATCCTTATGTCTATCTGGCGGCGCGCGCGCTGTTCAAGACCCAGAGCGCATCGTTCGCAGAATCGGCCTATACGCTCGGCGCCTCTTTGACGCAGGTGCTGCGCTATATCTCGCTGCCGCTGGCGCGTCCGGCGATCGCCGTCGGTCTGGCGCTGGCGCTGCTCGAAACGCTCAACGACATCGGCGCCAGCGAATATCTCGGCGTGCAGACGCTGACGCTGTCGGTCTTCACCACCTGGCTCAACCGCGGCAGCTTAGGGGGCGCGGCGCAGATCGCGCTGGCGCTGCTCACCATCGTTATCCTCCTCATCGCCATCGAACGAAGCGCACGCCGGCGGCGGTCGATAGAAAGCGACGTGCAGGACGGCACGGTGGCGCGACGGCTGCCGCTCAAGGGCAGCGCCGCATGGGTCGCAGCAGCGGTCTGCGCCGTTCCGGTCGGCTTTGGATTCCTCATCCCCGGCGGTTATCTGATCCGTGAGGCGGCGCAACGAGCCGCGATGTCCGGCATCGATCCAGCCTTGTTCCAGGCTCTGATAACCACCGTATCTCTCGCCGCTCTCGCCACCTCCGTTGTGCTGATCTTTGGTGTCGCCGCCGTCGTGCCGCTGCGCCTGGCGCCAATTCCATTCGGCCGCGTGCTGCTGGCGGTCGCCAGCCTCGGCTATGCCATCCCCGGCACCGTGCTCGCGCTCGGCCTCCTGTCGCCGCTGGTCGCCGCCGACGGTGCCATCAACTGGCTGCTCGAGCTGACCGCCGGCCTCCATCCCGGACTGGTATTGACCGGATCGGCGGCGGCCCTCGTCATCGCATACAGCGCCCGGTTCGCGTCCATCGCCATCGGCCTCGTGCAATCGGGGCTGGCGCAAATCCCGCGCGAATTCGACGACAGCGCCCGCCTCGACGGCGCCGGCGCCTGGCCGATCCTGCGGTATATCCAGTTGCCCTTGATCGCACCCGCCCTGTCGGCGGCCGCGCTGCTTGTCTTCGTCGATTGCCTCAAGGAACTGCCGGTGACGCTGCTTCTGCGCCCGCTCAATGTCGAGACGCTGTCCACGTCGATCTACCAGCACGCCACCCGCGGCAGCTTCGAGGAAGGCGCGCTCGCGGCGCTGCTGATCGTCGCGGCCGGGATCCCTCCGATCGTCCTGCTGATGCGGCTGACCGACCGCCGCGAGCGCGAAAACGGCCCGCGCGGTTAATGCAGCCAATTTTTATCGCGGAGAAACGGCCCTAAAAGGGTCACAGACCCCGCTAATGTTGGCGCTGGCCGGGCCGATGGTATAGTCACATCGGCCAGAACCGGGCCCCGTACCGACCCACCGGATAACGTATTTTGACGGCTTTCGCTGGCATTCGACGCTTGGGATTTGTGCTGCTCGCCGTCGCCGCGGTGGCGGTGGGCGTCCTCACGACCGCGGGCTACCTGATCTCGCCGGACACGGTGCGCAGCGAGGTCTTGAGCGGCATCCGCTCGGCCACCGGCCTCGATCCCGTCCTCGGCGGCAAGGCCAGCGTCACCTTGTTCCCCAAAGGCAGCGTCAGCTTCGCCGATGTCGTACTCGGCGACCCGAAGCGGCCGGCGCTGACCGCCGAGCGGCTGACGGCACGCTTGCGGTTTTTCCCGCTGCTGGTCGGCCGCGTCGAGATCGCCGACATCTCGCTGGAAAAACCGACCATCGCCATCGACATCGATCGCGACGGCGGATCGAACTGGTCGGCGCTGATCGCGGCGCTGGCCCGCGGCCAGAAGCCGCACGGCAACCGCACGGTGGCTGCCTTCTCCGAAATGCGCATCGACGACGGTACGCTGCTGCTGCGCAATGACGAGGACCGCACCGTCGAGACGCTGCATGGCGTCGACTTCTCGCTGGCCTGGCCGTCCATCTCCAAGAGCCTCGGCGCCACCGGTCATTTCATCTGGCACGGCGAAAAGATCGATGCCAGCGTCACGCTCGCCGACTTCGCCGCCGCGCTCGCCGGCAACCGTAGCGGCGTGAAGCTGCGCCTCAACGGCGCGCCGATGAATGCTGCCTTCGAAGGCGCCTTCAGCGTCAGGCCGACATTGAAGGTCGAAGGCACGCTCGCCGCCGACGCCGTCTCGCTGCGCCGCGCACTGACCTGGGCCGGCCACGAACCGCTGCCCGGCGGCGGCTTCGGCCGCTTCGCCATCAAGGCGCAGACCAATATCGTCGGCGACACCATCAGTCTCGCCGGCGTCAATGTCGAACTCGACGGCAACACCGCCGAGGGCGTCTTGTCCTTCGCCAATGAAGGGCGGCAAACGCTGCAAGGCACGCTGGCCGCCGACAGCCTCAACCTGACGCCTTATATTTCCACGGTGCGTTTGCTCGCCAGCAACCAGCGCGCCTGGAACGATTCCCGGCTGGCGCCCGAAGGCCTCAACGGCATGGACTTCGATTTGCGCGTCTCGGCGGCCAATGTCGTCATGGGCAACGCCAAGGTCGGCCGCACCGCGATCGGCGCCAACCTACACAATGGCAAGCTGATGATTTCGATCGGTGAGGCCCAGGCCTTCGGCGGCGTCATCAAGGGGTCGCTGGCGCTGACCAACTTCGATTCCGGCGTGGACTTCAAGTCGCAGGTGCAGTTCGCCGACGTCGAGCTGGAAAACTGTCTCGGCCAGTTGTTCGGCCTCAGACGACTCGAGGGCAAAGGCACCTTGTCGATGGCGATCGACGGCACCGGGGACAGCGTGCTTGCGGTGACCCGGACACTCAGCGGCACCGCCTCGCTGACCGGGCGCGATGGCTCGATCTCCGGCATCGATGTCGAGCAGTTGCTGAAGCGGCTCGAGCGCCGTCCGCTGTCCGGCGGCGGCGATTTCCGCAGCGGCAGCACGCCCTACGACAAGATCGCCATCAACCTGCGCATGACGCAGGGTACCGTCGAGGTGCAGGACGTGAAGGTGGAAAGCGCCGCGGTGCGCCTGGCGCTCGCCGGCTCCGCCTCGGTCCCCAACCGTGAACTCGATCTCAAGGGTACCGCCGCGCTCGTCAACCCTACCCGCGCCGGCACCGAGCCTTTCGGCTTGCCCTTCGTCGTGCAGGGCTCGTGGGACGATCCGACCATGTTGCCCGACACCGAAGCGCTGATCCGCCGCTCCGGCGCGGCGGCGCCGCTGCTCAACGCGGTGCGCGAACGCAGCGCCCGCGACACGGTGCGCTCGGCGATCGAACGGCTGACTGGCGGCGCCGTGCCCGCGGCTGACACCGGCGCGGCTCCGGCCAAGCCCTGATTATCTCATTGTTTTGAAAGCGTACGGCGCACGGCATCCTTCCAGCCGGCGTATTTGCTGTCGCGCTCCGTGGCCGCCATCTTCGGCTCGAAGCGCCGGTCGCACTGCCACTGCGCGGCAAAACCGTCGAGATCGGGACACAGCCCGGCTGCGCGGCCGGCGAGATAGGCAGCGCCCAAAGCGGTGGTCTCCATCACCACCGGACGATCGACAGGGGCCGCCAATATATCCGCGAGAAACTGCATGCAGTCGTCGCTCGCCGTCATGCCGCCGTCGACCCGCAGCACGGTCTGCGTACCGCGCGCCGCCGGCCAATCGGCATGCATCGCCTCGACCAAATCGCGGGTCTGATAGCCGACGGCGTGCAGCGCGGCGCGCGCGATCTCGGCCGCGCCGCAATTGCGCGTCAGGCCGTAGATGGCGCCGCGGCATTGCGCATCCCAATAGGGCGCGCCAAGGCCGACAAAGGCCGGCACCAGATAGACATCTTCCGCCGGATCGGCCTGCGCCGCGAGCGCGCCGGCGTCGGAAGACTTGGCGATGACCTTCAAGCCGTCGCGCAGCCACTGCACCGCCGCGCCGGCGATGAATATCGCGCCTTCGAGCGCATAAGTGCGCTTGCCGTCGAGCTGATAGGCGATGGTGGACAGCAGCCGGTTCTTCGAGGCAACGCGCTCGGTACCGGTGTTGAGCAGCATGAATGAGCCGGTGCCGTAGGTCGACTTCATCATGCCCGGCGTGAAACACCCCTGCCCCACGGTCGCGGCCTGCTGATCGCCGGCCATGCCGAGAATGGGAATGGCCGCGCCGAACAGATCGGGCGCGGTGACGCCGAACGATCCGGCGCAATCCCTGACTTCGGGCAGCATCGATGACGGCACGCCGAACAGGCGGCACAGATCGTCGTCCCATTGCGCCGTGGAAATATCGAGCAGGCTGGTACGCGCGGCGTTGCTGGCGTCGGTGGCGTGCACCTTGCCGCCGGTCAGCCGCCAGAGCAGGAAGCTGTCGATCGTGCCGAAGGCGAGCCGCCCCGCCTCGGCTTTGGCGCGCGCGCCTTCGACATGATCGAGCAGCCAGGCGATCTTGCTGGCGGAGAAATACGGATCGATGACCAGCCCGGTCTTGGCGGCAATCTCGGCCTCGTGACCCCCTGCGCGCAAGGTGTCGCAGAAATCCGCGGTGCGGCGGTCCTGCCAGACGATGGCGTTGTGGACCGGTCGGCCCGTAGCGCGGTCCCACACCACCGTGGTTTCGCGCTGATTGGTGATGCCGATGGCGGCGATGTCCGTTGCGGCGAGGCCGGCTTTGGCGATCGCCGCGCGGACAACGGCCACGGTGGCGCGCCAGATCTCCTCCGCATCGTGCTCGACCCAGCCGGGCGCCGGAAAGTTCTGCGGCAGCTCCTGCTGTGCCACGGCGCGCGGCTTCAAAGCCGCGTCAAAGGCGATGGCACGCGTCGAAGTCGTGCCCTGATCGATGGCAATGATGTGATTTTTCAAGAGCGTCCCCGGCCCACGAATAAGCCGAGGCTAGAACGGATCAGGCGCGATTTGAAGCCGGGTCAGTTCAGGAACACCAAAGTCGCCGAGTCGTCGCTGTCGCGCTGTATCTCGGAGAGGCGGCGCGGCACCGGCCCGTAATAGTCGCCAGAGCGGATCATCGGCCGGGGGTGAAACAGCACGGCGGCCAGCCGGTCACGCAGCGAATTCGTCGATACCGGCTTGAGCAGGAATTCATTGATGCCGATCTCGACCGCCTCGATGACCTTGGCGCGCTCGCCGTGCCCGGTCAGCATGATGATCGGGATATCCGGCATTGGGAACGTCTGCGGCGAGCGCACCATGCGCACGAACGCCGGACCGTCCATGCCGGGCATGCTCCAGTCGAGAATGACGACATCGGGCAGATTGCGGCGGATCGACTCCAGGCCGGCGAGGCCATCGCCTGCCTCCATCACCGTACGGACCCCCATCCCGGTGAGCAGCGTCCGGACGACTTTTCGCATGAATGGCTCGTCGTCGATGACGAGAACCTTCAGCTTCCCCAAACGACGTTCCAATTCGCGCACGTCATACGCCATGTGCGGCCCCATTCTGGTGCGTCTTCACACTGGTATTCAAGCACAGTCGCGTCGCTACAACGTGAAAGTCGTAAACCCAATTGCGGCAAGGACGGCGACGCTTCGTTAACCTTGCGGCGCCGGCAGCCGTAAGGTCGCGATGAATTGCTCGATGGCGGCCCGCTCGTCCGGCCTTGCCGTTAGGCCGAATTTGCCGCGTCGCCAGAGGATGTCGTCGGCGGTCTCCGCCCATTCGTTCTCGACCAGATACCGCACCTCGGCGGCAGTCAGATCGCCGGTTAGTATTGGCCCGAGATCTTCCATGTTCTGCGCCTCGCCGAGGAAACGCTCGGCGCGCAGGCCGTAGGCGCGCAGCAGACGGCGCGCCATCGGCTCGGTCAGAAACGGCCAGCGCGTGCGCATTTCCGCCAACACCTCTTTCACGTTGCCGGCTGCGAATTCGCCGCCGGGCAGCTTCTCGTGTGCGGTCCATGTCGGCCGGCTGGAGAAATAGTGAGACAGCTTGCCGAGGGCCGCTTCGGCGAGCCGGCGATAGGTCGTGATCTTACCGCCGTAGATCGTCAGCAATGGCGCTTCGCCACGCCGCGCATCGAGTTCGAGGCGATAGTCGCGCGTCACGTCCTCCGGCCTGCCCTTGCCATCGTCATAGAGAGGGCGCACGCCGGCATAGGACCACACGAGTTCATCCGGCGTCAGCGTCTGGCGGAAATAGCGGTTGGCCACCTCGCAAAGGTAGAGAATCTCTTCCGGGCCGGGAGCCGGCGAATTGACGTCGCCGACGAAGTTCTCGTCGGTGGTGCCGATCAGCGTAAATTCGTCGGCGAAAGGCAGGGCAAAGACGACGCGCTTGTCCGGAGCCTGCAGGATGTAGCCGCTGTCGTGATCGAACAGCTTGTGCACGACGATGTGGCTGCCCTTGATCAGCCGTACGCCAGCCGACAATTTCTGCCGCAGCACATTTTCAGCGACCTCGCCGATCCACGGACCGGCGGCATTGACCAGAACGCGTGCGGTGGCGACGTCGCGGCGGCCATGGTCGTGCAGCACCAGCTCCCAGCGCTCCTTGCGCTCCGCGCGCACACAGCGCGTGCGGGTACGGATCGAGGCGCCGCGATCGGCGGCGTCGCGCGCGTTGAGCACGACCAGGCGGCTGTCGTCCACCCAGCAGTCGGAATATTCGAAGCCGTAGCGGAACGAACGCTTGAGCGGCTGGCCGACGACGTTGTGCGTCAGGTCGATGGTGCGCGAAGCCGGCAACAGCTTGCGCGCGCCGAGCACGTCGTACAGCCAGAGGCCGAAGCGCAGCATGAGCGGCGCGCGCAGTCCCGGCGCCGGCGGCAACACGAAACGCATCGGCCGCACGACATGCGGCGCGATGTCGAGCAGCACCTCGCGCTCGCTCAACGCTTCGCGCACCAGACGGAAGGCGCCGTGTTCGAGATAGCGCAGGCCGCCATGGATCAGTTTGGACGAGGCCGACGAGGTGCCGGCGGCGAGGTCGTTCATTTCGACCAGCAGGACCTTGAGGCCGCGCCCGGCAGCGTCCCGCGCCAGCCCGGTGCCGTTGATGCCGCCGCCGATGATGGCGAGGTCGAAATCGGCCCCTTCCGCACGCCCTTGGCCGCTGCGGACGCTGTCAGATTCGGCCATGGGGCATCCCGGTTCGCATGATTCGTCCTGCGGCCCGCTGTCGGGGGCCGGCGCCGGACAATCTAGCCTCCCCCTGTTAACGCGCCTTAAAGCCACAATTTTCACCGGCCGATTGCCAAATGCCTTGGCTTCGACATATCTGTCCTATTGTTTCGGCGTCACATTGACGCCCGCCCCCAGGTCTCCATGCCCGCCCCTCGTCTGCTCGTTATCGAAGGTAACTCGCCCGCCACTATGGCTGAACACCTCGCCGTCGGCGGCGTTCCGGCGAGCCAAGGCTATGCCAATCTGCTGCGCGAATTGCTGCCAATGGCGCAGGTCGACGTCTGTTATCCCGCTGACGTTACGGCACAATTGCCGGCCGGCCAGGCGCTGGAAGGCTATGACGGCATCGCCATCACCGGCTCCAGCCTGCATGTTTATAACGGCGGTCCCGAGGTCACCCGGCAGATCGACCTGGTGCGCAGCGCGCTCGGCACCGGCACGCCGGTGTTCGGCTCTTGCTGGGGGCTGCAGATCATCACCACCGCGATCGGCGGCGCCGTCCGCAAAAATCCGAAAGGCCGCGAAATCGGCTTCGGCCGCGGCATCCGCCTGACCGAGGCCGGCCGCAAGCACCCGATGTATGTCGGCAAGCTCGACGTGTTCAATGCGCCGACCGTGCATCTCGACGAGGTCGAGACCCTGCCGGCCGGCGCCACCGTGCTGTCGAGCAACGCGGTGTCGCAGGTGCAGGCGGTGGAATTCCGCACCCCGGCCTCGACCGCCTGGGGCGTGCAGTATCATCCGGAATATCCGCTGCGCGAGCTTGCGGCCATCGTGCGGCGCATCGGCACGCGGCTGATCGGCGAAGGCTTCTTCGCCGACGAGACCGACATGAAGGAATTCGCCCGCGACCTCGACGCGCTCGACCGCGACCCCGCGTGCAAGCGGCTGTCGTGGCGACACGGCATCAGCCAGAACGTGCTCGACAAGAAACTGCGCGTCAGCGAAGTCGCAAACTGGGTCGAATACCAGGTGCTGCCAATGCGCGTGAAGCGCGGGCGGGGCTAGCTTGCTGTCATTCCGGGGCGCGGACGAAGTCCGCGAGCCCGGACTCCATAGCCTCGGCGCTGCGGTTTATGGATTCCGGGCTCGCCGCTGCGCGGCGTCCCCCGGAATGACCGGTTACAATTGACGGAGCGTGCGATGTCCTTCACCGACAAGACTGTCGTCGTCACCGGCGGCGCCGGAGCACTGGGCACGGCCGTGGTCGGCACACTCATTGGTCAAGGCGCGCGGTGCATCGTGCCTTATCGCGGCGAGGCCGAGGCAGCGCGCTTCGCTCATCGCGGCAGCGGCAACGTCACACTGGTGGCGGCCGGCGATCTCGCCGACGAAGCCGTCGTGGCAAAGATCTACGACGGATTGAAACTCTGGGGTTCGATCCACCTCGCCGGTGGTTTCGCCATGGGCAAAATCGAGGACACCGACAAGACCGCGCTGATGAAACAGGTCGACGGCAATCTCGTGTCCTGCTTCCTGTGCTGCCGAGCCGCCGTGAAAGCCATCAAGGCAGCCGGCGGCGGCGGCCGCATCGTCAATGTCGCGGCTCGGCCAGCGCTGGAGCCGCGCACCGGCGCCGGCATGACGGCCTATACCATCGCCAAATCCGGTGTCGCGGCGCTGTCGGCCGCGCTCGCCGAGGAAGTCGCCAAGGACGGCATTCTGGTCAACGCGGTGGCGCCGTCGATCATGGATACCGCCGCCAACCGCGAGGCGATGCCGAAGGCCGACTTCGCCAAATGGCCGAAAGTCGAGGAGGTCGCGGCGACGATTCTCCATCTCGCCTCGCCCGCCAACACTGTGGCACGCGGCGGTGTCGTGCCGGTCTACGGCAGGTCGTGAAGGCCTGCCCCGGACGCGGCGCAGCACGTAGCGTAGCGAAGTGGTGCGCCGCAGAGCCGGGGCCGTCGCAAACTCCAGTTTCATGAAGGTCCCGGGTCTGCAGCGCATCACTTCGTGCTGCGCTGCGCCCGGGACAAGTCAACCCGCGATCGGCACGAGCTCCAGCGCCGGGCGCAGCAGGCGCTGCACGGCGTTCGAAGCCACCACGGTGCGCTGTTCGGCGAAGGCTTCGTGGTTCTTTTCGATGTGCTCGAGATCGTAAAGGTAGTTCACCATCAGTCCGAAAGACTGAGCGATGCCCTTGTCGGAAGCATCGGCGAGCCAGTCGATGCGCTCGAGCCGCGCGCCGTTGCCGAGATGGAAACGCGCCACCGGATCGACCGGCATGCCGCGCGGTGACTTGGCGCGCAGATAGTAATAGGCGGCGGCGCGCTTCATCGGGTCGCGCAACGCCTCGACCTTCTCCTCGTCGTTCCACCAGCCCGGCTCATCGAGGCTCGTCAGCAGTTGCTTGTCGGCCTCGCTGAGCACCACCGAGGCCTCGGCGGCGCGTTCGCGCTTGAGCCACTTGGCGAAGGTCGGCGCCGGCGACAAGGTCACCAGGTTCGACAGCTTCGGCAGCTCGCGGCAGATCTCCTCGACCACCTGCTTGATCAGGAAGTTGCCGAACGACACGCCGGCGAGCCCGCGTTGACAGTTCGAGATCGAATAGAACACCGCGGTGCGAGCTTTTTCCGGCTCGATGATATCGCGGGTCTTGGCCAGGATCGGGGCGATCGCCTCCGGAATGTCGCGCGTCAGCGCCACCTCGACGAAGATCAGCGGTTCGTCCACCAGCGCCGGGTGGAAGAAGGCGTAGCAGCGCCGGTCCTCCGGATCGATGCGGCGGCGCAGATCATCCCAGTCATGGATTTCATGCACCGCCTCGTAGCGGATGATCTTCTCCAGGATGTTGGCCGGTGTCGACCAGTCGATGTGGCGCAGCACCAGGAAGCCGCGGTTGAACCAGGACGTGAACAGGTGGACGAAATCGTCGTCGACCGCCTGCAGCTCCGGTCGGTTCGGCAGCACGTCCATGAGCTGTTCGCGCATGGCCACCAGCGCCGCGGTGCCGCCCGGCGCCAAATTGAGGCGGCGGAACAGTTCCTGGCGGCGCGGTTCCGACGCGGCGTGCAGCGCCGCCGCTGTTTTGTCGTTCGGCTCGAGCTCCCAGGCCGCGAATCCGGCCTTCATCCGCTCGGCATCGGCACCGAAACGCTTGGCCAGCGCCTCGAAGAACGCGATGCGAGGCCCGGTTGTCAGCTCGGCATATTCGATCAAAATCTCGCGAGCGCGGGCGACGCCAGAGGCCTCACCACGCCCCGACAGCAGATGTTCGCACAATTCAACCAGGCTTTCCGAGCGAGCCTCGGTGCCGCCGCGGCGGTCGCGACCGCGGTCGAGCAAGGCCCGGCCGCGGTCGGAGATGGTCTGCAGGAGTTCGCCGAAAAACGAAGTGTTCATGACGCTCCTACTCCAGCCGAATTCCAAATTAATGTGTCGCCGCTCCCATCAGATAGTCGGGGAGCCAAGTGGCGATCTCGGGGAAGATACACAAAATCACGATGCACAGCACCATCATCCCGACGTAGGGCACCGCGCCCCAGAGCACCTTTTTGGTCGAGACGTCCGGCGCTATCGCATTGACGACAAAGAGGTTCAGACCGACCGGCGGCGTGATCAGGCCGATCTCCATATTGATGGTCACAATCACGCCAAACCATACAGGATCGAACCCTGCCGCAGTGATGATCGGCAGCAGGATCGGCGCCGTCATCAGGATGATGCCCGCCGGCGGAATGAAGCAGCCGCAGACGAGCAGGAACACGTTGATGAGCCCCATCAGCACCCACTTGTTGACCTGCATGGCGGCGATCGTTTCCGCCAGGGTCTGGGTGATGTAGAGCGACGTCAGCATGTAGCCGAACAACACGGAGGTGGCGATGATCATCAGGATCATCACCGACTCGCGCGTCGTGGAACGTAGAATGTCCCACCACGCCATCGGGTTCCACATGCGATAGATGAGGACCGCGAGCAGGAAGCAGAAGGCGGCGCCGACCCCGGCCGCTTCCGAGGGCGTGGCCACACCGCCGTACAGAACATACATGACCGCCACGACGATCACGAGGAACGGGGCGACCTTCGGGATCGACTCGAACTTCTCCTTCCACGAGTAGCGGAAGTCGGCCGCATAGGCACGGAACCCCTTGCGCCAGATGTAGAAGATCGTCCAGGCCATGAACAGCGCGGTCAGCAGCAGTCCCGGCATCACGCCGGCCAGGAACAGGCGGCCGATCGAGGTCTCGGTGGCGATGCCGTAGAGAATGAAGGTGATCGACGGCGGGATGAGGATGCCGAGCGTGCCGCCCGCGCAAATCGATCCGGTCGCGACTTCGTCCGGATAGCCGCGCTTGCGCATTTCCGGGATGCCCATCTTGCCGATCGCGGCGCAGGTCGCCGGCGACGAGCCGGTGAGCGCGGCGAAGATGGCGCAGGCGCCGAGGTTGGAAATGACGAGACCGCCGGGCACGCGGTACAGCCAGCGGTCGAGCGCGATGTAGAGATCGCGTCCCGCCGGCGAGGAACCGATCGCCGCGCCCATCATGATGAACATCGGAATCGAGACCAGCGTGAAATCGTGCAGGCCGGAGTACAAAGTCTCGGCCGCGACATGCAGCGAATCCGCTCCCTGGAAGATGACCAGGAAGGCGATACCGACCGCGCCGAGCGCGAAAGCGACCGGCGCGCCGGTCAGGAAGATGGCGATGGTGACGATGAGGACGAGAACGCCCTGGCTGGCCGGACTCATGTGCCGGTCTCCTTGATCGAAACGGCGGGGCCTTCCCCGGTGATGCCGAAGGGCGGTTCACGGCCCGTCAGCAGATCAATTAGGTCAACAATGTATTGCAGCGACAACAGGCCGAGGCCGACCGGCATCGCCATATAGGGAATCCACAGCCGGGCCCGCCACATCGAGTCGGACCGCCAGTTGTTCTGGTAGGATTCGAGCCAGAAGGAAGCAGTGAGCCAGGTCATCACCAGGACGAAGACCAGCGATACCATGACGGCGCATAGCGCCAGCCACCAGCGCGCGCGCGGGCCTGAGTAGATCGGCAGCACGTCGACGTTGACGTGTCCCTTGGTCAGCAGCACGTAAGGACTGCCGAGGAACGTGGCCGCCACGAGGCTGTAGGTGACGAAGTCGGTCTGCCAGATCGTGGTCTCGTTGAGCACGTAGCGAACGAAGACCATTTGACAGACGATGACGACCGCGGCCGCCGTCAGCGTTGCCGCGAAAACGCCAAACGCCAGCGAGAGCCAGCGGACGATGCGAGCGAAGAGTTCCATGATCGCCTCGGGAGACTAAAGAAAAATCGGCCGGCGCGAGGCCGGCCGATTTCTGACGATTGCGATTTACTTCACCGCGAGAGCTTCGTCGATCAGCTTCTTGCCGTCCGGCACTTCGTCGGCGAAGCGCTTGTACGAGCTCTCCTGGGCGATCTTGATCCAGGCATCGTATTCGGCCGGCGTCAGGGTGACGACCTCGACGTTGTTCTTCTTGAACACCTCAACCATCTTCTCGTCGAGGCCGCGGGTTTCCTTGTTGAAGTATTCTTCCGACTTCTTGCCGGCAGCCATCAGCGCCTTCTTCTGGTCGGCGGAGAGCTTGTCGTAGCTCTTCTTCGACATCAGCACCGGCTCATACATGAACCACAGCGCATTTTCGCCCGGCGCGGTGATGCACTTGACCTGTTCGTAGATACGGAACGAGACGAAGCTGCCCGCGGAGGTGTCGGTCGCTTCGGCGACGCCGGTCTGCAGCGCGTTGTAGACTTCGTTCGACGGGATGTTGACGATCGAGGCGCCGGCCTGCTGCCACATCGCGGCGAAGGTCGGACCGGCAGAACGCATCTTCTGACCCTTGATGTCTTCCGGCTTGCGGATGCAGCCCTTCTTGGACGCAACGGCGCCGGCGAGCCAGGCGTCGGCGACGACGATGACGCCGGCCTTCTCGATCTTGGCCTTGATGTCCTTCATGAAGGGCGAGTTGTTGAGGCGGGTGGCGCGGTCGTGGTTGCGCACCAGGCCCGGCATCAGCGTGGCCGAGAAAGCGCCGACCTTGCCGGAGGCGTAGTCGAGCGGGAATGCCGCAAAGTCGAGCTGGCCGTTGACCAGCGCGTTCCACTGATCGTTCGGCTTGAACAGCGAGGCACCGGGATAAACCTGAATGTCGACGCCGGCCGCCTTCATGTCGCGCGCGATGATCTGCACCATCTCATCGCGCGGATCGCCCTTGCCGCCCGGGAACTGGTGCGAGGCCTTCATGGTGATCTGGGCCTGCGCCGAGGCCGACATGGCGATCACCGCCGCGGCCGCGGCCGCCAGCATCGTGAATTTCTTGGTCATCGATTTCCTCCGTTTCATCAGCAGTGTTCTGTTGTGGCAGTCTTCTGTTGTGGCAGTCTATTGATGTAAACAGGCGTCCGCGACGGGCGCCCGCCCCAGTGCGTCAGCACAATACCGAGTTGTTACCCCCGCCGCGAACCTTAACCGCCAGTGCGACACAGCGCCATAGCGCGGGCGGGAATTGCAGGGCAAGCCCTTTTCGCCTAAGGGAAATCCTGTCCGGTCGGCGCCGGACGGTGCCTTTTTAGACGGCACCCCAACCACCCTGTCCTGCATTCGTCCCGGAGTCCTGACCATGTCCAAGCCTCTCCAAGGCGTCCGCGTCCTTGAACTCGCCCGCATCCTGGCGGGGCCATGGGCGGGGCAGACGCTGGCCGATCTCGGCGCGGATGTGATCAAGGTCGAACGCAAAGGCGCCGGCGACGACACCCGCCAGTGGGGTCCGCCCTTCGTCGAATCCAAGGAGGGCGACCACCTCGGCGCTGCCTATTTTCATGCCGCCAATCGCGGCAAACGCTCGATCGAACTCGACTTCGAAGACCCCAAAGGCCAGCGCATCGTGCGCAAGCTGGCGGCAAAATCCGATGTGCTGATCGAGAATTTCAAGGTTGGCGGGCTGGCTAAGTTCAAGCTCGACTATGCGAGCATGAAGGAGGACTTCCCGCATCTCATCTATTGTTCGGTCACCGGCTTCGGTCAGGACGGTCCCTACGCCAAACGCGCCGGCTACGACCTGATGGCGCAGGGCATAGGCGGCGTGATGGAACTCACCGGCATGCCGGACGGTGAGCCGACGCGTATCGGCATTCCGATGTCGGACATCTTCACCGGCGTCTACTCCGTGATCGGCATCCTTGCTGCGCTGCATCAACGCAAGACCACCGGCAAGGGCTGCTACGTCGATACGGCGCTGGTCGACTCCACGGTCGGCGTGCTGTCGAACCAGGCGCTGAACTACATGGTGTCTGGAAACATTCCAAAGCGTATCGGCAACGCGCACGCCAACATCGTGCCGTATCAGGTCTTCCCGGTCGCCGACGGCCACATCATCATCGCTACCGGCAACACCGGGCAGTATGTCAAGCTGTGCAACATCCTCGGCGCGCCCGAGCTGGCGCAGAACCCGGCCTATGCCGACAACACCGGCCGCCTAGCGCACCGCGAGGAGCTGATCGGTAAACTCTCGGCGCTGACGTCGAAGATGAAGCGCGACGATTTGCTGGCGCAACTCGAGAGCCAGGGCGTACCGGCAGGGCCGATCAACAATGTCGAGCAGGTCTTCAACGATCCGCAGGTCGTGCACCGCGGCATGAAGCTGGAATATCCGAGCGCCGACGCCAAGTCCGGCAAAATTCCGGGCGTGCGCACGCCGATCGTCATGGACGGCTGGCGCGCGGCAAGCGATCGCCCCTCGCCCAAGCTCGGCGAGCACACCGCGGAGATTCTCAAGGAGATCGGCGAAGGCTGATCAGGCTTCCTGACGCCCACGCAGCGACAGCCACTCCCAAAGCGCGACGACGATCATGATCGCCGTCGTCGTGGCGGACAGTTCGACCGGCGTCACATAAAACGACGCCGGCACTGTCAGCGCCAGCAGACCGAGACCGATCAGGTGCGAGAGCGGCATGTTCGGCGCCGACAACCGCTTGAATAGGGCGTTGCCGAAGAGATAAAGCGCCGGCCCGCCGACCAGCGCGCAGAGCGCCGGCAACTCGACGTGGCCGCCTGGATGATGCAGCACCAACTCGTCGCCGACGGCGACGACGATGATTCCGGCAACGATCGGAACGTGGAGATAGGTATAGCCCGAGCGCGCCAGGCGGCCGGGATCGCCGGAGGTCTCGATCTGCCGGCTGGCGCGTTCGGCACCGATGTTGAAGTACACCGCCCATAGCGCCACGCTGCCGATGAAGGCCGTCAGGAACGCGGCGATGTGTTCGCCAGTCCAGGTCAACTCCGCAAAAGTCGCGCCTGTAATCAGGATCGACTCGCCGAGCGCGATGATGATGAACAGGCCGCAACGCTCGGCCATGTGATTGCCGGCGACCACCCATTCGCTGGTGGTGGAGCGGCCGAGCCGCGGCACCCAGTAACCGAGGATCGGCGCCACCGTCTCGATGGCAGCGGCCAGCGCCCATACTTCGAGGCGCAACGTGGCATCGACAAAGGCGCCCGCGAGCCACACCGGCGCCGCCGCCAGATGCCACAGCGAGATGCGCACGAAGTTGCGGAAATTGACGGCGTCGTGGCGCCGCAGCGCCCACAGCATTGTGAGATCGCGCACGACGTGCATCGCCACATAGGCGAGCGCGAGCGCGCCGGCGCGGTTTTCGAAGCCCTTCGGGATCGCCGTGGTGAAGACCAGGCCGGCCAGCATCAGCGCGAACAGCATCATGCGCACGGCCGGCCGCGCCGGATCCAGCCAATTGGTGACCCAGGCGGCGTTGATCCAGGCCCACCACACGGCAACCAGCAGCACGGTCATCTGAGCAAGGCCGGTCAGCGTCAGATGGGCCAGCAGACCATGCGACAACTGCGTGACCGCAAATACGAACACCAGGTCGAAGAACAATTCGACATAGGTGACGCGGCTGCTGTCGTGATGGCCGCGAACGCGCAACTGACTGGTTCGGGCGGCAAGAAGGCTCATGGGCAGGATCCGGTTGACGCCGCATTCATAACCGGGGCGGTGGCGGGAGCCAATCGCCGGGACGCGTGTTATGCTGGCGCCATGGCAAGGAAAAAGCGCAAAGTGGCAACTGGCAAGCGAACCAAGGCGGCAGCGGCCGAGGACGACCTGGTCGGCAAGCGCATCCAGATCGAGCGCGCCACCTTCGATGCCATCTCATTGATGGCGCGCGAGCAGATGAAAGATCTGCCCGAGATCACCGAAGAGGCCTTCCGCGACCTGCTGAAGAAATACGGCCGCACCGCCGATTTCCGTGAAGCGCTGAAGATGAGCGCCAAACAAGCCGGCAAGAGGCAGGGCGGGAAGAAGGCCTGACGGCCGTTTTTGTCGCGCCGCCCGAATGGAACCCGGCGGCGGCCTGCCAAGTTTCAAACCCCATGGACACCAACGCCTGGGACGAAATCTTCCGCCTGATCGCGGCCGCGGTGGCCGGCATCGCCATCGGTCTCAACCGCGAAATGCAGGGCAAGCCGCTGGGCATGCGGACATTGGCCCTCGTAGCCCTGGGCTCGGCGATCGCCGCCCTCACCGCTGTCGATTATCGCGGCCTCGACCATAATCCCGATGCGCTCAGCCGCGTCGTTCAGGGCGTGCTGCAGGGCGTGCTCACCGGCATCGGCTTCATCGGCGCCGGCGTCGTACTGCGCAACAAGGAATCCGGAACGGTCGAGGGATTGACAACGGCGGCGTCCGTTTGGGTCACGGCCGCCATCGGCATCGCTTGCGCGCTGGCGGCCTGGCATCTGGTCGTCATCGGGGTCGTACTGACGCTTCTCGTGCTCGCCGGCCTTGGCTGGGTCGAGTACAAACTCTTCCCCGACACCAAGCGGCAGGACTAGTCGATGAAGGTCAGCGGCCGCGCGACGTGCTCGAGCGGCTTTCGCTCGGCAGCGACGCCCCAACGCCAGGCAACAAGGCCGCCGAGCACCATCAGCACGGCGCCGAGCAGGTAACCGCCGAACACGCTGACGCGCGAGCCGGTGTCGATCAGCGCCCCGAACAGCCACGGTCCGACAATGCCGCCGACGCCGGTGCCGAAGGCATAGAACAAGGCGATCGCCAGCGCGCGCATTTCCAACGGGAAAATTTCGCTGACGGTGAGATAGGCCGAGCTCGCCGCCGCGGAGGCGAAGAAGAAGATGACCATCCAGCAGATGGTTTGTGTTTCCGCGCCGATCAGGTCCTGCATGAACAGATAGCCGGTGGCTGCCAACAGAGTGCCGGAGATCGTGTAGGTGAAGGCGATCATAATGCGGCGGCCGAGTGTGTCGAACAGCCGGCCAATCAGCACCGGCCCGAGAAAATTGCCGGCGGCGAAGGGCAACAGATACCAGCCGACATGATCGGCGGGCACGCCGTAGAAATCCGTGAGGATCAGAGCGTAGGTGAAAAAGATGGCGTTGTAGAAGAACGCCTGCGACGCCATCAAAGCGAGACCGACCCAGGCGCGCTGGCGATATTGTCCGATCAGCGTGCGCGCGACTTCAACGAGCGGCGTACTGCGGCGCGAGCGCAGACGCACACGCGGCAGACCGTGGGCCGGCGGCAGGCCGGCAAAGCGCGCCTCGATCGAAGCGACGACGCGATGCGCCTCATCGGCGTGGCCATGCGTCATCAGCCAGCGCGGGCTTTCCGGCAACCACATGCGCATGAAGAAGATCACCAGCGCCAAAGCCGCGCCGATCAGGAAGGCAAGCCGCCAACCATGGTCGGGATCGATCACGGCGGGATCGAGCAGCACCAGCGAGCCCAAGGCGCCAATGGCGGCGCCGATCCAGAAACTGCCGTTGATCACGAGGTCGGTCCAGCCGCGCCGCCGCGCCGGGATGAGTTCCTGGATGGTCGAATTGATGGCGGCATATTCGCCGCCGATGCCGGCGCCGGTGATGAAGCGGAATAGCGCGAAGCTCGCGATATTCCATGACAGCGCCGTGGCCGCCGTGGCCGTGAGATAGACCACGAGCGTGATGAAGAAGAGTTTCTTGCGGCCGAGCCGGTCGGTCAGCCAGCCGAAGAAAAGCGCGCCCAACACCGCGCCGGCGAGATAGGCGCTGGCGGCAATGCCGACATCGGTGTTGGTGAATTGCAGCACCGGGCTCTGCTTGAGCGCACCCGCGAGACTGCCCGCCAGGGTCACTTCGAGACCATCGAGCACCCAGGTGATGCCGAGGGCGGCGACCACCAAGGTGTGAAAGCGGCCCCAGGGCAGCCGGTCGAGGCGCGCCGGAATATCGGTCTCGACGATCCCGGCCTCGCGGCGAGCGGCGCCGGTCTCCATCTCCGCGACCATCGATGATCCCCTTCTGCCACCCCTCGGCGAGTCTAACGCCTTGACCCGACGTGCGTTCGCGCGATTTGTCACGGAATGCCGCGGCTGCGGGGTTCGCAGCCGGCGGCGATATCGTCTAGTATTGCGCCGCGGCATTCCTCGCCGCCCTTCGAGACCCCCCGCATGGATTCCGACGTCCTCCGCAGACTCCATTACGCCGCCGCCATTGGCTGCGGCGTGTTCGCCGCGCTCGTGGTGCACATTGTGCTCACGGTGTTCGGTGTCGGCCTCGACACTGTGCTGCGCGAGGCGAGCAATGGTTCGGCCAGCCAACTGGCCTCGGCCATGGCCTGGTGGGCGATCGGCGCCGCCGGCTTCGTCGGCGGCTGGGGCACCGGCGCCTACCTGATCGCCGCGGCGCGCGAGCGCACCTTCGTCTTCCGTCTGGCGCAGCGCTTCCTCATCGCCGTCGTCTTCGCGGCGGCCACCGCCGGCGGCATCATCAGCAAGACCGGCAATGCCGGCGGCACCATCGACGTGATTGCGGGGCTGACCGCGCTCGGCCTCGGCGTCGTCTGCGCCTTCTGCGGCGCACGCTTGGCCTATCTGAACGCCGAACAGGTTTGATCAGGCCGCAGTTTCTGTCATTACTTCAAATACATCTCGACGCGATATATACGAAAGTCGCATCACGCCGCTCACGCGGCGGAACTTTGCTGTTCATGACATTTGTTAATTCGCGATATTGAACAGCGACGTCCGGTGCAAATTTATTTCGCTCAGCCGCGTGCGTTGCACAGCGCGATCGACATTGGATTTACGAATAAACATCGACGTTCTCGACGCAGTGCACATCGTGCGTCCGACCAAAGTGGCATTGACGCTGATGCCTTTTCAGTTCGCCATAAGCCCTGATGGCTTCTGCTGTCGCGCGTTCAAACAGCAAGCGCGCAACGGCGGACCATTTTTTCATCTGATGTCCGGCCTCGGCCGTCAGCAAGAAGATAAGCAATTTGCACAAGCAGCCCGGGGGGCACTCGGGACTTGCGAACCAAGGAGGAGACTTCCGTGTCATTCGATGACAAGAACGGCGTATCGCGCCGCAAGGTTCTGACCATCGGCGCCGGCATCGCCGGCGCTGCCGCGCTGCCGTCGGGCGGCTTCCTGATGCCGGTTTACGCCGCCGACAAGCCGGCCATAGGCACCTATCCGGCCGGCTCGCAGGGCTCGACAGTTTACATCGGCGCCGCGGTTCCGCGCACCGGCGCCTACGCCGCACAGGGCGAAGACGAGCTCAAGGGCATGCAGCTTGCCGTCGAGCACATCAACAGCGATCATCCGCTGATGAAGAAGATCGCGCCCAAGGTTTCCAAGGGCGTGC
>JAHCKF010000209.1 GCA_026125925.1 Pseudolabrys sp. | reverse complement strand
CGGCTCGGGGCCGGCCGGCTACACGGCCGCTATCTACGCTTCTCGTGCCATGCTCAAGCCGACGCTGATCCAGGGCATCCAGCCCGGCGGCCAGCTCACTATTACCACCGATGTGGAGAACTACCCGGGCTTTGCCGACGTCATCCAGGGCCCCTGGCTGATGGAGCAGATGCAGGCCCAGGCCCAGCATGTCGGTACCAACATCGTCTACGACCACGTCAACAATGTTGACCTGTCGAGCCGGCCGTTCAAGCTCACCTGCGACTCCGGCGACACCTACATCGCCGAGGCGCTGATCGTGGCGACCGGCGCCCAGGCGCGCTGGCTCGATCTGCCCTCCGAGCAGAAATTCAAGGGCTACGGCGTCTCGGCCTGCGCCACCTGCGACGGCTTCTTCTACAAAAACAAGGAAGTGTTCGTCATCGGCGGCGGCAACACCGCGGTCGAGGAAGCGCTGTTCCTCACCAACTTCGCCTCCAAGGTCACCGTCGTGCACCGCCGCGATCATTTCCGCGCCGAGCGAATCCTGCAGGACCGGCTGTTCAAGCACCCCAAGATCGAGGTGATCTGGGACACCGTGCTGCATGACGTGATGGGCGACGAAAACCCGCTCAAGGTCCGCCGCATCGCCCTGAAGAATCTGAAGACCGGCGTCGTCACTGAGCACGCCGCCGACGGCGTTTTCATCGCCATCGGCCATCAGCCGGCATCCGAACTGTTCGCCGGCCAGCTCGAGATGAAGCCGTCGGGCTACATCGTCACCGCCGGCCACTCGACCGCGACGTCGGTGCCCGGCGTGTTCGCGGCCGGCGACGTCACCGACGACATCTACCGGCAGGCGGTCACGGCCGCCGGACAAGGCTGCATGGCGGCGCTCGAGACCGAGCGCTTCATCGCGGCGCAAGAGGATCAAAGGGCGGCGGCAGAATGACGATGACTCACTCCAACAACTCGATGGACTGGGACAAGCTGAAGGTGTTTCACGCCGCAGCGGAAGCCGGCTCCTTCACCCACGCCGGCGAGCGTCTCGGCCTGTCGCAGTCGGCGGTGTCGCGCCAGGTATCGGCGCTGGAGACCGACCTCAACGTCTCGCTGTTTCATCGCCACGCGCGCGGCCTGATCCTCACCGAACAGGGCGACATGCTGTACCGCACGGCGCATGAAGTCTTCATGAAGCTCGAGGCGGCGCGCACCAAGCTCACCGACTCGCGCGAGCGCCCGAACGGCGAACTCAAGGTCTCGACCACCGCCGGCATCGGCGTGCACTGGCTGACGCCGCGGCTCGGCGAATTCCTCGATCTTTATCCCGACATCCAGATCACGCTGATCACGACCGACGAAGAGCTCGACCTCGCCATGCGCGAGGCCGACGTCGCGCTGCGCCTGCGCCAGCCGACGCAGCCGGACCTGATCCAGCGCAAACTGTTCTCGGTGCATTTCCACGCTTACGCGTCGCCGGATTATCTCAAGCGCTTCGGCACGCCGCGCACCCATGACGAACTCGACAACCACCGCGTCCTGCTGCTCGGCGGCAACGTGCCGGCGCATTTCGCCAATCGCCGCTGGCTGGTCGAGGTCGGCCGCGAGGCGAAGAATTCTCGGGTGCCGCACCTGACCATCAACAACGTGCTCGGCTTGCTGCGCGCCTGCCAGCGCGGTCTCGGCGTTGCCATGCTGCCGGACTATCTGGTCGAGGAGAATGGCGGTCTGGTGCAGTTGTTCGGCGAACAGGACACGCTCGCGCTCGATGCCTACTTCGTCTACCCCGAGGAACTGAAGTCGGTGGCGCGCATCCAGGTGTTCCGCGATTTCCTCGTCGCCAACGCGCAGCGCTGGAATTTCTAGCGAACGCCGGCGACGCGCGCCGGGCCGCAGCCCGCCGTCAAAAGCGAGGCAACATGAATCGCAGCGCCGTCGGGTTTGCGCTTCTGTCGGCCGCCTTGTTCGGCGTCTCGACGCCGGCCGCCAAGGCGCTGCTCGGCAGCGTCGATCCCGCCCTGCTCGCCGGCCTGTTCTATTGCGGCGCCGGCATTGGCACCGGCATTCTGCGCCGGCTCCTGCGGTCGCTCCGCTCGGACGGTGCAGCGCAGGAGACGCCGCTGGCGCGCGGCGACATTCCCTGGCTCGCCGGCGCCATATTGTGCGGCGGCGTGATCGGACCGCTGCTGCTGATGGCGGGACTCGCCCATACCGAAGCCTCGACCGCGTCGCTGCTGCTCACGCTCGAAGGCGTCGCCACGGCGCTGCTGGCGTGGTTTGCGTTTCATGAGAACTTCGACCGGCGCATCGCGCTCGGTATGCTGCTGCTGGTCGCCGGCGCGGGCGTGCTGGCATGGTCGGGCACGGCGGCGCTGTCGAACGTCGCCGGCATGGCGGCCATCGTCGGCGCCTGCGTGGCATGGGGTCTCGACAACAATCTGACGCGCAAGGTGTCGCTCGCCGACCCGTTGCAGATCGTCGAGATCAAGGGACTGGTGGCGGGGCCGGTCAATCTCGTTCTCGCAGTCGCGACCGGCAGTGTGCTGCCCAGTTTCGGCATCACACTCAGCGCTGCGCTCGTCGGCTTCGTCGGCTACGGCGCAAGCCTGGCGCTCTATGTGCTGGCGCTGCGACATCTCGGCACCGCGCGCACCGGCGCCTATTTCGCCACCGCGCCGTTTCTCGGCGCTGTGGCCGCGCTCGCCTTCCTGCACGAGCCGCTGACGTTGCAACTCGTAGCCGCCGGCGCGCTGATGGCGTTCGGCGTCTATCTGCATCTCACCGAGCGGCACGATCATGAGCATGTGCACGAGCCGATGACGCACAGCCATCGTCATGTGCATGACGAGCATCATCAGCACGCGCATGCTGCCGGCGATCCGCCGGGCGAACCGCATACGCATTTGCATCGCCACGAGCGGCTGCGTCATCGTCATCCGCATGTCCCCGACATGCATCACACGCATCAGCACTGACGCTTGCGGCATCGCGCTTGTCGCGGTCACGCCATGCGAAACGCGAGACGGCCTGCGCGGTTTTTTCGCAGCCGCGCCTGCGCATGGCTGACATTCGCGCGGTGGCATTGCTGAGGGCGAACACGCCGAGCATAGTGCGATCACGCTGCGACGGCGGATGTATATCCTCCCAGAGTCGCCGCTGACGCAGCAAGTTCCCCTCTGAGGTTTGCCGGCCCCCACGCCGGCATTCTCCAACCGGGCCCCGCGAGGGGCCCGGTTTTTTTTTGTCGCATGCGACCAAGCGTGTCACCGTTTCCCGCGCCGGAACCGTCCGGCCGACCCGGCTCCCGCCTGTGACCTTCATCACAGCGGCCGATGCGAATTTGCGGTTTTTACGTGCCACGATGTCGACAGGACGACGATTCGGGAACATGCACAGCGGCTATCCGTTGAGCCGCTGACACAGTCTCCGGTAATGCCGCACCAGTGTAAAATAGTCACACTGAGCGGCGGATCGGTGGAACGCTCTTGGAAATTTCGTAACGATAATCGGCCTATCGAGTAGTATGGAAAAGGCCCCATCTTGGGGCGTTCCCTGACAGCCCTTGGGAGAATTAGCGGTGAAAGTCGTAAGTTTTGACCGTCTGCTGGCAACCACCGCCGTCGGATTGGTTCTGGTGCTGACCAGCCAGGCCGGTCACGCCCAATCCCTGGAAGAGCAGCTCAAGGCTGCTGCGCCGCTCTCCGAGACCATAGCCCCGCCGACGGCGAACGATTTCACCGCTCCGAAAGCCGCCGAAGCTCCCGCTGCCAAGCCGGCCGATGCGCCGAAGGCCGCCGAGACGCCGGCGGCCCAGCCGGTCGATGCTCCGAAGGCTGCTGCCGCGCCCGCTGCTACGCCGGCTGCGACCGACACCGCGACCACCGCGGCGCCTGTCGAAAGCCCGACCGCCAATAAAGCCGTCGCCGACAAACTGCGCGAGATGGTCACCGGCAAGGCGCTCGACCGCGTCGTTGCCCGCAAGGCCGAGCGCGCCGGCATCGAGGCGTTCTACAAGGCCCGCGACTATGCGCCGCTCTGGCTCGACAATGGCAAGGTGACCGACCGCGCCAAGTCGGCGATGACGACATTGAAGGACGCCGATAGCGCCGGCCTCGACGCCCGCGATTACCCGACGCCGGATTTTGCCACGGCGACGACCGCCGATGCGGCGGCCGATGCCGAGCTCAAGCTCACCAACGCCGTGCTGACCTATGCTCGCCAGGCGCAGATCGGCCGCATCCACTTCTCGCGCGTCGCCGCCGACATCCAGTTCGACCTCAAGGCGCCGGAGCCGGAGAGCGTGCTGCAGAACCTCGCCAAGGCCGACGACGCCGGCAAGGCGCTCGACGGCTACAATCCGCCGATGCCCGAGTTCAAGGCGCTGCGCGCCAAGCTCGCCGAACTGCGCGCCGGCAAGGTACAGGCCGAACAGAAGGACGAAGCCAAGCCCGCGCCGGCGATTCAGATTGCTTCGGGCCCGATCATGCGCCCCGGCAGCAAGGATCAGCGCGTCATCCAGTTGCGCCAGCGGCTCGATATCGCCGGCGACAAGACCAGCCCGATCTATGACGATGCTGTCGTCGAAGCGGTGAAGACCTTCCAGACACAGGCCGATCTCGATGTCGACGGCAACGTCGGGCCGCAGACCCTGCGTGTGCTCAATGGCGCCAAGCCGGAGACGAGCAAGATCGATCGCGCCTCGAACGATCCGATCGACACCATCGTCGTCAATATGGAGCGCTGGCGCTGGTTCCCGCGCGACCTCGGCAACCCGCACGTCATCGTCAACGTGCCGGATTATCGCCTGACGTTGTGGAACGACGGCAAGGTCTACTGGACCACCAAGATTGTCGCCGGCAAGGCGGGCAGCCATGCCACCCCGATGATCTCCGCGGAGATGAAGTTCATCACCGTCAATCCGACGTGGAACGTGCCGCCCTCGATCATCCAGAACGAATATCTCCCTGCGCTGCAGGAAGACCCGGGCGCGCTCGACCGCATCGGCCTCAAGGTCGAGCAGGCCGCGGACGGCACCGTGCGCATCTATCAGCCGCCAGGCGCGGGCAATGCGCTCGGCCGCATCCGCTTCAACTTCCCGAACAAGTTCCTGGTGTATCAGCACGACACGCCGGACAAGTATCTCTTCAAGAAAGAGAAGCGCGCCTTCAGCCATGGCTGCATGCGCGTCGAGAATCCGCTGACTTACGGCGAGAAACTGTTGTCGCTGGCGATGCCGAACGAGCGCTACACCGAAGCGCGCCTCGAAAAGATGTTCGGCGGCTCGGAAATCAACCTCAACTTCCCGAAGCCGATCTGGGTGCACCTGACGTACCAGACCGCCTTCGTCGATGGCGACGGCAAGCTGCAGTTCCGTGAAGACGTGTACGGCCGCGACCAGCGCATGATCGCGATCCTCAAGGGCAGCGATCGCAAGGTCGCCGATATCGCGATCGAGCGACCGCCGAACACCTCGGCGCGGCCGGTGCGTCTGCCGCCCGGCGCGATCGGCGGTGGCGGTGGCTACAATAGCGGCCCGAACTTCTTCGAAGCGCTGTTCGGCGGCTTCGGCCGGCCGCAGCCGGAGCCGGTCTATCGGCCCGGCCGCAATGTAGGGCCGCGCTATGGCCGCGATGGCCGGGTGGTGGTGCGTTAAGCGCTCTTCCTCCGAAGACGAACACGAGAACGCCGGCGAGAAATCGCCGGCGTTTTTGTTTTCAGAGTTTCGACGTCCAGGCGGCGCGCTCGCGCGGCGCCAACAAATAGATGCCGAGCGCGACCGCGAGCGCGATACCAAAGGCGGTGAACAGCCGGCCATAGAGGACATCGGGCGCAACCGCCGCGATCTCCGCCGCCTTGACGTAGCGGCCGGACAGCCACTGTCCGATGCTGGCGCCGCCGAAGAACAACAGATTCATCATCGTCACGCCCTGTCCGAGCAAATGAGCCGGTAGGTACGCACGCGCATGCGCGAGCAGGATCGCAAAGCTCGCCCCGAAGCCGGCCACGGCGAAAAGTAGCGCGAGAGCCAGCACGCCCGAACGGCTTCCAAACAAGCCGAGCAACAGCCAGCCGGCGACCGCCACAACGGTGCCGGCTGCGAGCGTGACCTTGGCATCACGCAGATAGCGGTTCGCCGGAGCATAGAGCACGCCGCCGACCGCCAGCGCGAGTCCCATCGCGGTGGCGCTGAGGCCGACCGCCTGCGCGCCGAAGTGATGGACCTGCGCCAGATAAGGCGCGATCCACAATCCGCGCACCGCTGCGATCACGGCGTAACACACGAAAGCCATTGGCACGATCGGCCAGAGGGCGCGGATAGCGACGATCTGCTTTGTCGCGGCGAGTGTGGAAATCTTGCCGCCCGGCGCTTCGATGCGCGGCGGGTCGCGCAGCACGATGACGATCAGCAAGAGGCTGACGAGCGTGACGCCGGCCATGCCGAAGATCGTCGGTCGCCAGCCAAAGGCGGCGACAGCCAGCGTCAACGGTGCCCCGCTGACCGGATCGCCCAGCGTGCC
>JAHCKF010000208.1 GCA_026125925.1 Pseudolabrys sp. | reverse complement strand
CGTCGCCTCGCTCGGCCTGTTCATTCCGACCGGCCTGTGGGCGGTGGGCCTGACGGGCTACTTCCGCCGCGGCATCGGCTGGCCGGACCGGGTCCTGCTCATGCTCTGCGGCGTCGTCGCGATCATCGCGCCCACCGGCGCGATGCTGTGGTGGCTCGGCAACGGCGTCGGCGTCGTGTTCCTGGCGCTGAACTGGCGCTTCCCGGCGGTGAGCCTGTCGACGCTCATCCCCGGCCTCCGCGCGCCGGGCGCCTCGGAGCCGAAGTCGGTTGAGGGCTGATCGTTGAAGGGAAGCCGCGAGAGAGCAGGGGCGCGCGTCGCCGTCGATGCGCGCTCCAAACGGAAAGTGCGTCAGGTGACCGATCACCCGAGCATTCATCATCATCCGTTTTTCTTTGTGCCGGCCTATGACCGGGCGGGCACGAAGCTGTTCTTCGTCTCGCACCGCACCGGCAGGCCGCAGATCTATTTCGAGGATCGCGCCGCGGGCGAGATCGTGCAGGTTACCGACCGCGACGATCTCGCCGAGTGGTCGGTCTATCCATCGCCGGACGGGCGCTCCGTCTATTTCGTCGCCGGCACCGGTGCCTGCCGCGCAGACCTCAACGATTTCAGCGAGACGCAACTCGCTGACTTCGGCGCTGTCGAGATGCGCGAGAAGGGGATGGTCGGCGCCGCCATGGGCACCACCGCGTTGTCCGCCGACGGCCGCTGGTGGGCGATCCCGGTGAAGTCGGGAAAAGTATCGCGCTTCGTGCTGATCGATACCGAAGCCGGCACAAGCCGCGTCATTCTCGAGCGCGATACCATCGGTCATCCGCAATTCTGTCCGGACGACGATAACCTCATACTTTATGCCGGCCCGCTGACCGATCGCGTCTGGACCGTGACGCGCGACGGCGTCAACAAGCGCGTCTACGAGCGCGAAGACAAGATGCAGTGGGTGACCCACGAAGTCTGGCTGCCGGGCAGGAGGGCCGTCGCCTTCATCGACTGGCCGCGCGGCATGCGGCTGATCGACATGACCACCGGCGAAGCGTCGTGGCTTAATCGCTTCCCCGCTTGGCATGCCGCGCCGGATGCATCGGGTACGCGCTTCGTCTGCGACACCAATTTCCCCGACAAGGGCCTGCACATTCTTCCGCTCGGCGGCGAAGCGGAATTTCTCTGCTCCAGCGAGGCGACCTCCGAGGGCGCGCACTGGGCGCATCCGTTTCCCTATAATGACGGACCGGTCGCCGTCGAAGCGCGGCAACACACCCATCCGCATCCGCGCTTCTCGCCGGACGGCTCGCGGGTCGTCTTCACCTCCGACAAGACCGGTTTCGCGCAGCTCTACGAAGTCGAACTCGAGGGAGGTGCGGCGTGAAGACCGATGCTCTCCTCGAAAGCCAACGCGTGCGCGCCGATATTCGCGCCGGCCGCCATACCGGTTCGAGCCGCGGCCTGGCGCATGGCTTCGTGCAATGCAACCTCGCCATCATGCCGAAGGCCTATGCCTTCGACTTCATGCTGTATTGCCAGCGCAACCAGCGCGCCTGTCCTGTGCTTGAAGTGCTCGACGCCGGCGATCCGGTGCCGCGCAAGCTGGCGCCGACGGCGGATCTGCGAACCGATCTCGCGAAATACACTGTCTTCATCGACGGCGAGCGTCAGGACGACCGCAGCGACATCACGGACCTGTGGCGGGACGATCTGGTGTCGTTCCTGATCGGCTCCGGCATCACCTTCGACGATGCTTTCGAGCGTGCCGGCGTGCCCACGGACAAGGACCGCTGGGTGCTGCGCACTGATACGCCGACCGAGCCGGCCGGGCCCTTCAAGGGCGACTTGTTCGTCACCATGCGCTGGCTGACGCCGCAGCAGGCC
The DNA here is from genome assembly GCA_026125925.1 of Pseudolabrys sp. The sequence goes on along the minus strand of JAHCKF010000208.1, from coordinate 4,704 downwards.
ATCGTCGCGACGCAGGTGTCGGCGCGCTTCCCGTTCAATCATGGCGCGCCGATCCATATTGGTGATCCGGGCGGCATCGGCGCCAATATCGCCAATCCAGTGTTCGGCGGCCCGGTCGGTGCGATGCCGAAGGACAAGACCGCGCTGTTCTGGGCTTGCGGCGTGACGCCGCAATCGGCGGCGGAGGCGGCGAAGCTGCCGCTCTTCATCGTGCATGCCGCCGCGCACAGTTTCATCACCGATCTTCGGGCGGAAAGCCTGATGACGCCTTAAGCGAGTGGAGTTGCGACAGTGGATGCGAAGTTAGTTCAAAACCGTTTGCGATTGTCCGCCGACGTTGGCGGGACCTTCACCGACGTCGCGGCCTTCGACGAGCCGACCGGCAAGCTGATGCTCGGCAAGACGCTGACCACGCATCAGCGTCTCGTCACTGGCATCGAGACCGGCGTCGACAAGGCCGGCGCGTCGTTCCCGCAGGCGCAATTGTTCCTGCACGGCACCACGGTGGCGATCAATACGATCCTCGAGCGCACCGGCGCGCCATGCGCGCTGCTGACGACGCAGGGCTTCCGCGACATCTACGAGATCGGCCGCGTCAACCGGCCCGAGGCCTACAATCTGTTCTTCCAGAAGCACAAGCCGCTGATCGACCGCGACTTGCGCTTCGATATCCGCGAGCGCTGCGATGCTCAAGGGCGCGTGCTCATTCCGCTTGACGAGCAACAGGTGCTCGACACGGTGGCCGAGGCGGTGAAGAAGGGCGTCAAGGCGGTCGCCATCCTGTTCCTGCACTCCTATCGCAACCCGGCGCATGAAAAGCGCGCCAAGGAAATCGTCGAGAAGGCGTTTCCAGACCTGTTCGTTACGGCCTCGCACGAACTGTCGCAGGAATATCGCGAATTCGAGCGCACCTCGACCACGGCGGCCAACGCTTATGTCGGCCCGCGCGTGCGCCGCTATCTCGGCGAGATGGACGAGCACCTCACCGAGACCGGCTTCACCGGTACGTTCCTGGTCGTGCAATCGACCGGCGGTTTGTTCGACATTGAAGAGGCGCAGCAGTCCTGCATCCGCATGCTGGAGTCGGGACCGGCGGCCGGGGTCATCGGCTCCAAGGTGCTGTGCGACCAGCTCGGCCTGAAGAACGCCATCGCCTTCGACATGGGCGGCACCACCGCCAAGGCCGGCGTCATCTATCAGGGCGACGTGCTCATGACCGGCGGACAAATTGTGGGTGGCTACGCCTCCGGCTTGCCTTTGCAGATCCCGATGATCGACATTCAGGAGGTCGGCACCGGCGGCGGCTCGATCGCGCGCATCGAGGCGGGCGCCCTTCGCGTCGGCCCGGAGAGCGCCGGCTCGTCGCCGGGCCCAGTTTGCTACGGCCTCGGCGGCCTTGAACCGACCGTGACCGACTGCAATCTTGTGCTCGGGCGTCTGGCACCGGATCGCTTTCTTGGCGGTGAGATGAAGCTCGATCTCGCCGGCGCCACCAAAGCCATCGAACAGAGGATCGGCAAGGCACTCGACCTCGGCACGCTGCAAGCCGCCGACGGTATCCTGCGCGTCGCCGTCACCAAGATGGCGCATATGGTGCGCTGGGTGACGACAGAGCGGGGCCTTGATGCTGCCGACTTCGCCATGGTCGCCTATGGCGGTGCCGGCCCGCTGCACGCCGCGATGATCGCGCGCGAGCTGCGCATCGGCAAACTCATCATCCCGTTCGCGCCGGGACACTTCTCGGCCTACGGCATGCTGTTCGCCGATTTGCGCCGCGATCTCGTCAACACCTGGTTCAAGCCGTTCGCCGATGTGTCGTTCGACGAGATGGAGGCGCTGTACCGGGCGATGGAAAAGGCCGGTGCAGAAGATCTCGAGCGCGGCCGCCATATGACCGTCGATACAGTGTCGTTGCGCGGCGCCGACATGCGCTATGTCGGCCAGGAGCACGCGGTCACCGTCGATATCCCAATGGAGCTCTTCGAGAAGCAGGATCGCGACGGCATCAAGAAGCTGTTCGATGCCGTGCACGAGACACGATACGGCTATCACAACGCCGACGAGAAGGCCGAGATCGTCTCGCTGCGCTCGGCGACCGTCGGCCGGATGAAGAAGCCGGAGCGCCAGCGGCTCGATCAGGGCGGCGTCGCGCCAAACGCGGCCTTCGCCGGGAACCGGCAGGTTTACTTCTCGGGAGTCGGCATGGTCGACACGCCGACCTTTGAGCGCACCAAACTCGTCGCCGGTAACCGCATCGACGGCCCGGCGCTGATCGAGGAGCACGCCTCGACCACCGTCGTGTTTCCGCAGGACAAGGTCGAAGTCGACGCCTTCGGCAATCTGCATATCGAAATCGGAAGGGCCTGATCATGGACGCCATCACGAAGAAGGGCGAGGCCCGTACGGCCGTCGATCCGGTCATCACCGAAATCGTTCGCAACGGTCTCATCGCTGCCACCGAGGAGATGAAGACCAACCTGATGCGTACCGCCTACAACATGATCATCTACGAGGCGCTCGACTTCACCGTCGGCCTGTTCGACGCCGAGGGCAATACGGTGTCGATCGGCCTCGGTCTGCCGATGTTCATCCGCGGCATGAGCGAGACGGTGAAAGCTAAGATCGCGCACTTCAAGGGCGACATCGATCCGGGCGACATCCTGCTCACGAACGACGCCTACATTACCGGCTCGCATCTCAACCACATGACCTTCACGGTGCCGATCTTCCACGACGGCGACCTGGTCGGATTCTCCTGCTGCATGGCGCACTGGCCGGATGTCGGCGGCACCTTGTCGGGCTCGACCACGGATATCTATTCCGAAGGCCTGCAGATGCCGATCGTGAAGATCTACCGGAAGGGAGTGATCAGCGAAGAACTGGTCTCGATCATCAAGACCAATGTGCGTCTTTCCGACCGGGCCATGGGCGACTTCCGCGCCCAGGTCGCCGCGGTCAAGACCGGCGAGAAGCGCTTCCTCGAGCTGCTGCGCAAGTACGGCCGTGATGACGTGCTCGGCGCGATCGACGCCATCATGGACCAGAGCGAGCGCCTCGCGCGCGAGCGCGTCGCGGCGATGCCGGACGGCGTCTACGAGGCCGAGTCGTTCATGGACGACGACGGCATCTCGGTCGGCGTGCGCGTGCCGATCCGTGTCAAGGTCGAGTTAAAGGGTGACCGCATGTCGGTCGACCTTTCGGAAGTGTCCAAGCAGGTCGGCGGCTTCTACAATTCCGGCGCCACGGCGGGCATGTCCTGCTGTCAGGTGGCGTTCAAATGCCTGACGTCGCCGCTCGATATGCCGATCAACGAGGGCCAGTTCCGGGCGCTCGACATCATCCTGCCGGCGGGCAGCGTCGTTTCGGCGGTGAAGCCGGCCGCGATGCGCATGTGGATGACCTATCCGATGACCGTGGTGGACACGATTTTCAAGGCGGTAGCGCCCGCCATGCCGGACCAGGTCGCCGCCGGGCACCACGCGGACCTCGTCGTCGGCCGCGTCAACGGCCGCAAGGCCTCGGACAACTCGTTCTACATCTATCTCGGCGGTCTGATCGGCGGCGGCTGGGGCGCCAAGCACAATAGCGATGGCATGAGTGCGACCATCGCCATGAACGACGGTGATACCCATAACGGTCCGTCCGAGCAGGTCGAGGCCAAGTATCCGTTGCTGGTCGAGCGTTATTGCCTGCGGCCGGATTCCGGCGGCGCCGGCCGGTTCCGCGGTGGCCTCGGCACCGAGCAAGTGATGCAGGCGATCAATCAGATCAATTTCTCCTCGCAGATGGACCGCGTGAAGTGCAAGCCATGGGGCCTGTTCGAGGGCTTGTCCGGTTTCGGCAATTCGGTCGCCATTCATCGCGGCGGCGCCAGCGAAGAAACCCTGTTTCCGAACGGCAAGGCCTTCAATCAGGTGCTCAAGGCCGGAGATGCCTATATCCTACGGTCCGGCGGCGGCGGCGGCTACGGCTCGCCGCTGGAGCGTGACATCGCCAGCGTCGAACGCGACGTGCGCTGCGGCTATGTCACGCGCGAACAGGCCGAGACGAACTACGGCGTCGTCTTCACCAAGGACGGCGCGATCGACGCCAAAGCCACTGCGAAACGCCGCGACGAAATGAAGAAGGAGGGCTTGCCGATCGACGAACCGATCGCGCCGACGCCGGTGTTCCCGGCGCAGATGACGTTCGAGCAGCCGCAACGCAACGAAATCCCCGAGAAGCTCACGGAAGAAGAGCGTATGGTCTTTGCGATGAACTGCCGGTGCTGTTCGTAAACGATGCGGCATACGCAAGCATGCTCCCTCTCCCCATAGGCGAGCGAACGCTCGCCGTCCGGCGAGCTATGGGGGAGAGGGTTGGGGTGAGGGGGTTCGTGAATCCGAGAGGCAGTAACCCCTCACCCGACGCACTTCGTGCGTCGACCTCTCCCTATGGGAGAGGTAAGGCCGAGCTTGTCCCATGTTAGGCGGCCTTCTCTCCTTTCTCTCCGCGGTCACCTTTGCCTACGCCAACGCCACCGTGCGCCGCGGCGTGCTCACCGGCACGGTGCTGCAGGCGGTGGCGATCAGTCTGGTCATCGGCCTGCCGGTGTTCGTCGTGGTCATGTTTCCGTTCGAGGCGTTTTCCGCGCTCGGCTCGTTCGATAATCGCGCTGTCGCTCTGCTGATCGTCGCCGGCATCATTCATTTCGCGCTGGCGCGC
>JAHCKF010000207.1 GCA_026125925.1 Pseudolabrys sp. | reverse complement strand
TCGCGTGAAGAAAACGCGTCAAAGCAAAACCCTGGAGCTCCCGCTTTGATTTTGTCAAAGCGAGAGCTCCAGGGCGCGGATGCTCTTTGTTGACCAGTCCGACGTAACGGTCAGGCTGCCTGCTTGGCCAGGATCGGATAGTCGGTGTAGCCCTTTGGCCCCGGCGTATAGAAGGTGCTGGCGTCCGGCACGTTCAGCGCCGCATCGGCCTTCCAGCGCGCGATCAGGTCCGGGTTGGCGAGGATCGGCCGGCCCACCGCGATCAAGTCGGCCTTGCCGGCGGCGAGATCGGCCTCGGCGCTCTTGGCGTCGTAGCCGCCCGACAGGATCAGCGTACGCTTGAACTTGTTGCGGAACGTCCGCTTGATCGAAGCCGGCACGTCCGGGGCGCCCTGCGGCGAATGATCGACGAGATGGACGTAGACGAGCCCGACCTCGTTGAGCTTGCCGGCAAGATAGGTGTAGTCGGCTTCCATCTCCGGATAGAGCGGCATGTCGTTGAACACGCCGTAAGGCGACAGGCGGATGCCGACCTTGTCCTTGCCGATCGCGGCGGCGGTCGCTTCCGCGACCTCGATGACGAAGCGAGCGCGGTTCTCAATGGAACCGCCGTATTTGTCGGTACGAGTGTTCGAGTTCGGGCGGATGAACTGCTCGAGCAAGTAGCCGTTGGCGGCGTGCAGTTCGATGCCGTCGAAGCCGGCGGCAACCGCGTTCTTGGCCGCGGTGACATATTCATCGCGCGTCGCCGCGAGTTCGGCCGCGGTGAAGGCGTGCGGCACCGGATGATCCTTCATGCCTTCGGCGTCGGTGTACATCTGGCCTGCGGCGGCGACGGCCGACGGCGCGACCACTTTGGCGCCGGCCGGCAGATTGAGCGGATGCGCGATGCGTCCGGTATGCATCAGTTGCACAAAGATCTTCGCACCCTTGGCGTGCACGGCGTCGGTGACCTTCTTCCAGCCTGCGACCTGCTCGGCCGAGTAGATGCCGGGAATGCGCGCATAGCCGAGCCCGTTCGGCGACGGTGAGGTGCCTTCGGTGATGAGAAGGCCAAGGCCCGCGCGCTGCGCGTAATATTCGGCCATCAATTCGTTCGGAATGTTGCCGGTGGCGCGGCTGCGCGTGAGCGGCGCCATGACGAGATGGTTTTGCAGGGTCAGCGGGCCAAGCGTGGCCTTGGAGAAAAGCGACATGGCATCCTCGAGCGGTTGCAAAGCCCCCGCCTCGAAAATGGTGCCTCGGGCGCGATGCGCAACGCGCCAGCCATCGCAACTATAGTCGGTTTCAAAAAGGTGCCTGACGCAGCGCGGTTACACCGCCTTGAACTGCTCGTAGGCCTCGAGCGCATGCGTGGCATACATCACCGACGGCCCGGCGCCCATGTAGATCGCCATGCCGAGCGCCTCGGTGACTTCCTCGCGCGTCGCGCCATGCTCGAGCGCCGCCTTGACGTGAAAGCCGATACAGTCGTCGCAGCGGATCGCCACCGAGATGCCGAGCGCGATCAGTTCCTTGGTCTTCACGTCGAGCGCCTGCGGCGTCAGCGCCGCCTGCGCCAGGCCGGAGAAGGCTTTCATCACGTCGGGCTTGTCGCTGCGCATGGTGCGCATCAGCGACTTGATCTCGTTGAGATGGTCGTTCCACTGCTTCATCGGCTCTTCCTCGCTTTGGAAGCGAAGGTATTCGGCGGGGCGGCAGTGGTGGTTGATCGAAATCAACGGCGTCAGGTGGCGGGCGGCTGCCCCCAAACGGCACTTTCGCTTTGCCGGAAAACGGCTAAGATCGGATTGTCGACGCCGACACGTGGGGACTGCGAAAGTCGGAATACTGGAATAAATAAGCAGAATAAATCAGAAACGTCGAACTTGTCTAAGCAGAGTAGCGACAACAATCAGAAGGCGGACATTCACGGCTGAAAATCTCCTCGGGTCGGCGGACCGATGCAACAGAGGGGGAACGCCATGAAACGTCGTCAATTCCTGAAAGCGGCCGGCGCCGGTCTCGCCGGTTCGGCCATTGCTGCGCCGGCAATCGCTCAGTCGTCGCCTACGATCAAATGGCGGCTCACAGCCAGTTGGCCGAAGTCGCTCGATACGCTGTACGGTGGTTGCGAATATTTCGCCAAGCGGGTCGGCGAAATCACCGACCAGAAATTCCAGGTGCAACCCTTTGCGGCCGGTGAAATCGTGCCGGGTCTACAGGTGCTCGATGCGGTGCAGAACGGCACGGTGGAGATGGGCAACACGGCGCTCTATTATTACTTCGGCAAGAACCCGGCCTTCACCTTCGGCACGGCGCTGCCCTTCGGCCTCAATCCGCGGATGATGATCTCGTGGGTGCGGCACGGCGGCGGCGAGGAAATGCTCAACGACCTCTTGAAGGACTTCAATTGCATCGGCTTTGCCGCCGGCAACACCGGCGCGCAGATGGGCGGCTGGTTCCGCAAGGAGATCAACACCACCGAGGATCTCAAGGGCCTGAAATTCCGCGTCGGCGGTTTCGCCGGCATGATCCTGTCGAAGCTCGGCACCGTGCCGCAGCAGATCGCGGCGGGCGACATATATCCGGCGCTCGAGAAGGGCACCATCGACGCCGCCGAATGGGTCGGACCTTACGACGACGAGAAGCTCGGCTTCGTGAAGGTCGCGAAGTACTATTACTATCCGGGTTGGTGGGAAGGCTGCGGTCAGGCTCACAACATCATGAACCTGGCGAAGTGGAACGAACTGCCGAAGCACTATCAGGCGGCGATCATCACGGCGTCGAACGATGCGTGGATTTGGACGCTGTCGAAATACGACGCCGTCAATCCGCAGGCCTTGCTGCGGCTCGTCGGGGCAGGGGCGCAGCTACGAGCGTTCCCACAGCCGGTGCTCGAGGATTGCTACAAGGCGGCCAACGGGATCTACGACGAACTGTCGAAGACCAATCCGCACTTCAAGAAGATGTACGAAAGCCTGGTGCCGTTCCGCTCGAACTCCTACGCCTGGCTGCAGGTGGCCGAGCTCGGTTTCGACAGCTTCCAGATCAGAATGCGCGCGAAGACCTGAGGATTGGCAACGGTCGCAGGCGAGGGCCACGGGGCGGCGAACGTCCCGGGGCTCGCGTCTGTTGGCGTCAGCTCCAGTCGAAGCGGATCGACACCTCGCCGATCGGATCGAGCGCGTGGGCGAAGGCGGTGTCGTCCGCCTCCAGCATCTGCGGCGGCGTGATCGAGCCGGTGATGATGATGTCGTCGGGCAGAAGCGTCTCGCCATAAGCGGCGAGCGTCGCCGCGACATGGGCGACGATATCGACGGCCTTGCCGGTGAGCGCTTCGGGATCGGTCGTGGTGTTGATAAGCGCGCCGCGACGGGTGACGCGCGAGGTGAGGCCCTCGAGGCTGCCGCCGGCCCGCGGCGTCCCGCCGATCACGACATGACGCTGGAACACATCGCCGTCGAGGACGACATCGAGATTGTCCGGCGTCGGCACCGGGTCCATGTCCGCGATCTCGATCGCCGGCATGATTTCGCCGATGGCGGCGCGGACCGCGTCGGCCGACGCGCCGGCGCTGGGGGTTGCCGCCATGCGCACGGCGATCTCCGGTTCGGCCACCGGCCGCACATAGCCCTTCAACGAAATGGTGCCGCCGGACTTAACTCGTGCGCTCTGCATGAGGAAGCCGACGATGGGCGCGGCGATGCCGACCTTCTGCATCAGCGCCGGCGCGCCGAGCCCGACCTTCCAGCCCAGCGGCCTGTCTCCGGCGGCGATGCGCGCGCGGCGCTTGGCGAGCTGCAGCGGCATGCCCTTTTTAATGAGCGGGTGCTCGAAGGCCTTCATCGGCGTGTCTCCCTTGTAATTCTCAGCCGGCGAGGATCTTCGCATACAGCGGCAGATCGACATTGCCGCCGGAGAGAATGATGCCGACCTTTTTGCCGCGCATCCGGTCTTTTTCCTGGAGCAGGGCGGCAAGACCGGCAGCACCGGCACCCTCGGCAAGATTGTGCGTGTCGCGGTAGAGAATGCGCATCGCCGCACCGATCTCGTCGTCGCTGACGGCGACGATGCGGCTCGCACCCTTGGAATAGATGTCGAAGGCTTCCTTGACCGGCACGCGCACGGCCATGCCGTCGGCGATGGTGTTGGCCGAGTTGGTTTCGATCAGCTTGCCGGCTTCGTATGACAATTTGGCGCCGGCGGCCTCGGTCGAGACGACGCCGACGACTTCTGTGGCGAGACCGAGGGCGTCGCGGACGGCGATGGTGCCGCAGATGCCGGAGCCGCAGCCGATCGGCACATAGACGGTGTCGAGGTCGCGCGCGGCGGTGAACAGCTCCAGGGCATAGGTGGCGACGCCGCGCGCCAGCTCGCGGTGGAACGGCGGGACCGGAAACAGGCCTTCAACCTCGGCCAGCCGCATCGCCTCGAGGCGCGCCTCGTCGAAGTCGCTGCCGAACTCGATCAGGTCGGCGCCGAAGGCGCGCATGGCAGCGTTCTTCTCGACCGAATTGCCGAACGGCACCAGGATCTTGGCCTTCAGCCCGGCCGCGGTGGCGGCGCGGGCCTGGCTCTGGCCGTGATTGCCGCGCGTCGCCGTGACGATGCCGGGGACGTCCGGATGGGTGCGCCTGAGCCAGTCGATGAAGGTGATGCCACCGCGCACCTTGAAGGCGCCGGTCGGCGTGTGGTTCTCGTGCTTGACCCAGACGGTGGCGCCGGCGCGCTCACCGAGCAGCGGCCAGACATATTGCGGGGTTGGCTGCATCTGCCGGTAGACGAGGCGCGCGGCGTCTTCGATCTCATCGAGTGCGAACAATGCCACGTCGGACGCCTTCTGCTTCTTCTACTTCTGCTGCTTCACAAGCGGCGGAAACTGCCGTCGACATTTTTCACGACCTGATCCCACGGAGCAACCAGGCCATGCATGGCGACATAGACGCCGGGCGGGGCGATCAGCGCGGCGCCGATGGCCAGCCCGAGATTGAAGTCGGTGTCGCTGTCGCGCAGCACCGCCGGCTGGGCGGCGCCGGTCAGGACGATCGTCTTGTGCAGGTGATGCGCGGCGATGGTCTGCGCCGTGTTCGGCGTGGTCGAGACCGCTCCGGTCGCCGGGTCGATGCGCCGGGTCATGGTGTCGGTGCCGTGGGTGACGACGATTCGCCGCTGCGTCGCGCTGGCGCAGCGGTCGGCGATGATGTCGCGCTGGGCGTCGGTGATCCGGGTCGAATCCTCGGCGAACAGCCACTCGCAGGCAAAACTCGCTGGATCGATGCGGCCGCGCTTGAGGATCTCGGTGACCGCCGATTCCTGCCCCGGCGGGAAGGTGAACTCCGTCACCCACTGACCCTCCGGGTAGCGCTTGTCGAAAGTGCCACCGGTGGTGAGGATCAGCAGGTCCTTGGCCATGTCTGCGCTCGGGCTGCGAGGAACTACGGCAGCTTGTCGTAGCCCTCGCCGAAGCCGGCGAGCGACATCGGGAAGCCGATGCCCTCCTCGGGCGTCTGGTAGATGATGAAGGTCGCGGTCTTGCCGGTGCGGAGCTTCTGCAGCAACTGGTCGTCCATCACCACCTCGGCGATGCAGCCATTGGGCAGGCAGCGCACGAAACCGGCCCGGCCGATATCGGCATTGTCGATCTTGAGACCGAGACCGGAGGGCAGGAGCACCCCGAGCGGCGCCACCACGCGCATCAATTTGCTCTTCTGGTCGGCGGTTTTGAGCACGATCACGGTGAGGCCGACATTGGCGCGGTCCTCGGCGGTGACGCTCTGGATCAGCGCGCACTGCTCGGATTTGGCGCCCGGCGGGGTGTCGCAGCGGATCTGCCAGTCCTTGTGCACCGACTTGACCGCGCCCTGGGCGAGGGCGGCGCCGCTCGGCGCGACGGCGAGAATCACGGCGGCTGCCAGGCTCATCGTTGCGGTGAGGCAAATTCCCCTGATACCGCGCCTTGCTGCGCGCGCGATGCCGTCAAGGGCCGGGTCCATGTGCCAGCGATGCCTGAAATTGCTCATCGTTCAATCCTTTAGTGCAAACTACGGTCGCCGCTCAAGGCGCGCCTGACGTCCGAATCACTGGCCGGTTCGCATTCTAGACGGTCGAGTCCGGTCATGCCTGCCGCGCGCCGCGCGGGGCTGCGGACGGCCGGGCAAACCGGCCTCATTCGCCCTTCGTGAACGCCTTTGCCTTGGCGGAAATACGGCATTCTGCAAGGGTTTGAGGATAAGCCATTTATCGCAGAAGTGTTCTAATGAGGCGGATTGCGGCAGGCCCGGAATTGTGGTTTGAGAAGCCGGGGTACCCCCCGGCTCACTGCATCGCAAAACCGGCCACGCCAGTGGCCCCAATGCCGTGAGGGCCGCCGTCCGTCCAAAAAACGTGCGAGCGGCGACCAGGGGGCCAAAGAAGGGGCCTAAGCAAGGGCCGTTTTTCTCGTCGAGGAGCGCATAAGAAAATGCTCGTGCTCAAGCGGTTGATCGCTTTCCTGGCCTCAAGCTTGGCCTTCGTGTTCGCCGGTCCGGCGCTTGCTGCAACCGGTCAGCCGCACCCCTGGGAAGTTGGCCTGCAGGCGGCTGCCACCCCGGTGATGGAAGACATCGTCTGGTTCCACGACTTCCTGCTCTGG
>JAHCKF010000206.1 GCA_026125925.1 Pseudolabrys sp. | reverse complement strand
GCCGGCGAACCCGGCGGCGGCGAGCCGGCGATGCGCGCCAAGCTCGAGGAGGCCTGGGGCGCCCTGGTCACCGAGGCGATGGGCATCGGCGACATCTCGCCGTCGCTGTGGGGCGAATGCCCGCATCAGCACGGCATGCATCTCGGCGGCCGCGGCTTCGTCTATCCGGAACTGATCGATCCCGACAGCGGCGCCTCGATCCCGATGACCGACGGCGCCCGCGGCGAACTGGTCCTCACTCATCTGCGCCAGCAGGCGGCGCCCCTGTTGCGCTTCCGAACGCGCGACCACGTCATGATCTGGACCGAGCCCTGCCCGTGCGGCCGCACCTCGCCGCGCGTGCGCTGCATCGGCCGCACCGACGACATGCTGATCGTGCGCGGCGTCAACGTTTTCCCGTCCGCCGTGCGGGAGGTGGTCAACCGCTTCGCACCGGATGTCAGTGGCGTGATCTCGATCCGCCCGGACGTCAAGGGCGTCAAGCAGAGCCCGCCGCTCAAGGTGGTGGTCGAACTCGCCGAGAAAACGGCCGAGCCGGGACAGCTTGCCGAGCGCATCGAGAGCGAGATCCGTTCGGCTCTCGTGTTCAGCGCCACCGTCGAACTCGCGCCCTATGGGACGCTACCGCGCAGCGACTACAAATCGAAAATCGTGGATTTCTCGCAAGCCCGCCAGTAGGCGGAACTACAACAATGAATAAACCAGGGAGGATGACATGCAGATGAGGAAGGTGCTTTTCGCGGCGACGCTCGCTCTGCTCGGCGGCAGCGCGGCCTCGGCAGCCGAATACGAACTCAAGATGTCGCTGATGTTCCCGCCGACCCACTTCATCCAGACCCGCGCCATGGAGCCGTGGGCCAAGATGATCGAACAAAAGACCAATGGTCGCGTGCACTTCACGATCTTCTCGGCCGGCTCGGCGCTGGGCGACGCCACCAAGCAGTTCGATCAGGTGCGCAGCGGCGTCGTCGATGTCGCCGTCAGCATCCCGGCGATCCCGCGCGGCCGCCATCCGCGCACGACGCTGATGGAGCTGCCTTTCACCATCAAATCCTCGAAGGCCGGCACGCTGGCGCTGATGGATCTCTACGACAAATACCTCAAGGCCGACTTTCCCGGCACGGTGATGCTCAACATGACCATCACCGAACCGAGCGCCGTGCACACCAAGCAACCAATCACCGACCTCGATCAACTCAAGGGCGTGCGTGTGCGCGCTCCGACGCCGAGCGTCACCGCGATGCTCAACGCCATGGGCGCGACGCCGGTCGGCATGCCGCCGACGCAAATCTATGAAAGCGCCGAGCGCGGCGTCATCGACGGCAACGTCATGCCCTGGGGTCCGGTCGGCGCCTTCAAGCTTTATGAGGTCTTTCACAACCACCTCAACGCCCGCATCGACGCGGTCACCATGTACACGTTGATGAACGAGAACCGCTACAAGGCGCTGCCGGCGGACATCCGCAAGGTGATCGACGACAGCAAGCCGTTCCTGGTCGATATCTGGACCAAGATGTGGAAGGAAACCGACGACGCCGCCATCGAAACGGCGCGCAAGGCGGGCAACAAGATCGTCGACCTGCCCGACGCGCGGCGCAACGAATGGCGCGCCAAGATGAAGCCGGTGGTCGACCAGTACATCGCCGAGCAGACGAAAACCGTGCCGAACTCGCAGGAAATCTACGACGCCATGACCGCGGCGTTGAAGAAATACGAGTGATATCGCCGATCATCCGGCGCCGGGAGCAGGTGCGCTCCCGGCGCCACCCTTCCGATGCGGGGCTGCGATGACTTTTGAAGTCGCCACCGAGCGGGTTCTCCGCTTCGTCTCCTTCGCCGCGACGTTCATGTTTGTCGTCGGCGTGCTGCTCACCATGACCGATATCGCCCTGCGCAGCGTCTCGACGCTGACGGTGCACGGCATGGTCGATCTGATGCAGCTCTGCGTGCTGACCGGCGCCATGCTGGCCGTGCCGCATGCTTTCCTGTCCGATCACCACGTCGCCATCGATCTCTTCGTCGAACGGATGCCAGCCAAGGTGCAACTGACGCTGCGCATCATCGCCGCGCTGCTGGCGATTGCGTTTCTGTCGGGCGTGCTCTGGTTCTCCTATCTCCAGGCCCTGAACGAGGCACACGATCGCAGCCAGACCATCGGCATTCCCATGGGCTGGTACTGGACGCCGTTCCTGATCGGCATCGCGCTGTCGGTGTTCGCGAATGTCGCGCTGATGGTCCAATTGTGGCGCCAAGGTCTGCCGACAAGGGCTGTCGAATAATGTCCCCTCCCATCATCGGCGCCATCGGCGTCGTCTCGCTTCTCGTCCTCATCGGCCTGCGCATTCCGGTCGCGATCGCCATGGGCGTTGTCGGCATCGTCGGCGGAGTCGCCATCAACGGCTGGCCGAGCCTAGGCTTCGTGCTCGGTTCGCAACCCTTCGTCACGGTGGTGCCGTACTCGTTGTCCGTCATTCCGTTGTTCGTGATGATGGGCGCCTTCGCCGCCCGCGCCGGCCTGTCGGCGTCGTTGTATCAGGCATTGCACGCGTTGATCGGCCACTGGCGCGGCGGCCTCGCCTCGGCCACCGTTGGCGCCTGCGCCTTATTCGGCGCCGTGTGCGGCTCGAGCCTCGCCACAGCGGCCACCATGGCTCGCGTGGCGATCCCGGAAATGCGGGCAATCGGCTATGACGACCGGCTCTCGGCCGGCGTTGTCGCCGCTGGCGGCACGCTCGGCATCCTGATCCCGCCCAGCATCATCATGGTCATCTATGCGATCATGACGGAGCAATCGATCGGCCGGCTGTTCCTCGCCGGCATGATTCCCGGCATCCTCGCGGCATGTCTGTATGTCGTCGCGGTCTACATCGTCGTGACATTGAGGCCGGCGATGGCGCCGCGGGCCCCGCGCTCCGACGCCGCGGCCAAACGAGCCGCCATCGGACAGCTCGCCCCGGTCGCCCTGCTGTTCGGCGCGGTGATGGGCAGCATTTATCTCAATATCGCCTCACCCACCGAGGCCGCGGCCGTCGGCGCCTTCGGCGCCATGGTGCTCGCCGCATTCCGGCGCAAGCTGACCTGGGAAGTGGTGCGCGACGCGCTGGTCGAGACGGCACAGACGACGGCCGTCATTTTTCTGATCCTCGTCGGCACCTCGGTGCTGCAGTTTTTCATTGAGACCTCGACGCTGCCGACACTGCTGCTCGAGCTGATCAACCACTTCAACCTGCCGCCGTTCGGCGTGATTATGATCATTCTGGTGATCTACATCATCCTCGGCTGCTTCCTCGACAGCCTGTCGATGATGCTGATCACGCTGCCGATCTTCTTTCCACTGATCGTCAAGCTCGGCTACGACCCGATCTGGTTCGGCGTGCTGGTGACCTCTGTCGTAGAGATCGGCCTGATCACGCCGCCGGTCGGCATGAACCTGTTCATCATCGCGTCGGTGACCGAGCGATTGAAGTTCGAAGCTGCCGCACAGGGCGTACTGCCGTTCCTCGCCGCAGATTGCGTCCGTCTGCTGCTGCTCGCCAGCATTCCCAGCCTGTCGCTGTTCCTGCCGCACCTGCTGATGTAGACTGCGGCGGGCTCAGTCGGGCGCACGCAACGACACGCCGAGCGCGGCGCGGCGGCGCAGCCACATGGTGGCGCGGTATTTCGGATCGTGCGTCAGCGCGAACATGCCGTCGAGCACGGCGAGCACGCGCGCGGCCCCCAGATGGTCGCCCAGCGCTAGCGGCCCCTTCGGATAATTGAGGCCGAGCTCGACCGCGGTGTCGATGTCGGCGGGCGCGGCGACGCGCAGTTCGGCGATGCGGGTGCCGACATTGACGACCATCGACAGCAGGCGCTGCGTGACGAAGCCGGTTGAGTCGTTGATCGCCGTCACCGCCGCACCACCGGCGGAAAGCGCGGCGACGGCCTGACCGAGCATGTCTGGCGCCGTCAGCGGGTTCTTCATGACCGTATGACGCTTGCCAAAGCGGCCCAGCATATCAACTGCCACCGTGCGCGCCGGATCGAGCTTGAGGCGCAGCGCTGCGCCGGTGCAATCCTCGCCGAGCGGCGTGACGAAACACAGCGCGCCCTTTGCTGGCGTGCCGCCGACCGTCACCTTGACGCCATTCGCTTCGAGGATAGCGGCGAGATCGCGGCCGCCGTCTTCATCGGCGACCCAGACGGCCGTCGGCACCGGCTGCTTCGTCACATCGATGGTCGGCGCACTCGACGCGGCGGCGTTCTTGTAGTCGTAGAAGCCGGCGCCGCTCTTGCGCCCGAGCAAACCGGCGGCGACCCGCGTCGCCAGCACCGCCGAGGGCTGATACATCGGCTCTTCGTAATAGCGGCCATACATGCTTTCCATCACCGCATGGGTGACGTCGCCGCCGATCAGGTCGAGCAGTTCGAACGGTCCCATGCGGAAGCCGGCCGCATCCTTCATCAACTCGTCGACCTCGCGCGGCGAGGCAATGCCCTGCCCGACGATGCGCAGCGCCTCCGGCCCGTAGGCGCGGCCGGCGTGATTGACGACGAAGCCCGGCGTGTCGGTCGCCACGATCGGCGTCTTGGCAATCCGTTTGGTGAAGGCAACGAGCGCATCGGCCAGATCCGGCGCGTTGCGCAGGCCGGCGATCACCTCGACCAGCTTCATCACCGGCGGCGGATTGAAGAAGTGCAGGCCGCCGACACGCTCGGGTTTCGCGCAGCCGGCGGCGATCTCCGTCACCGACAGCGACGAGGTATTGGTCGCCAGCACGGCATCCGGCGCGAGAATGGCTTCGAGCTTCTTGAACAGGTCGCGCTTGACACCGAGATCCTCGACGATGGCCTCGATCACCAGGCCGGCGGATTTCGCCTCATCGAGCGAGGCCATCGGCTTGAGCTTGGCCATCACCGCGCGCTTGGCGTCTTCAGTCATGCGGCCCTTGGCGACCTGGCCATCGATGCCCTTGCCGACCGCCGCAATGGCTTCATCGACGGCGCCGGCGCGGGCGTCATAGAGTAGCGTGTCGATGCCGGCCTGCGCGCAAACCTGGGCGATGCCGCGGCCCATGGTGCCGGCGCCGAACACGGCGACGACGAGATCGGATTTCATCAGATCAACGGTCATATTTGAACTTGCCTATTGCCTTCGCGGATCACTTGCCTTCGTAAGTCGGTTTGCGCTTCTCGATGAAGGCGGCCATGCCTTCCTTCTGATCCTGCGTCGCGAACTGCAACTGAAACGCCTTGCGCTCCAGCATCAGCGCAGTCTCCAGCGGCGCGTTGAGCCCGGCGTTCACGATCTCCTTGATCTGCTGCACCGAGATCGGCGGCATCGCCGCGATCTCGCGGGCGATCTCGAGCGCACGGGTCAGTGCCTGCCCGGTCGGTGCGACTTCGGCGATGGCGCCCATCGCCTGAGCTTCCGTTGCCGAGAAGAAGCGCCCGGTCATCAAGAGCATCAGCGCGCGCTGCTTGCCGACGAGGCGCACCAGGCGCTGCGTGCCGCCGCCGCCGGCGAGTATGCCAAGCTTCACTTCCGGCAACCCAAGCTTGGCGCCCTCACCGGCCACGATGAAATCGGCGCACAGCGCCAACTCGAAGCCGCCGCCAAGCGCGAAACCTTCCACCGCCGCGATCACCGGCTTCGGGCACTCGACCACCGGCCGGTAATACTGCTGCACGTTGCGCGCCATCACCTCGATCGGGCCGGCCTTGGCCATCTCGCCGATATCGGCGCCGGCGGCGAAAGCCTTGTCGTCGCCGGTGATGACGATGCAGCGTGTCTTGCTGTCGGCGCCGTAACGCAGGATCTCCTCCGCCAGCCGCTGACGCAATGTCAGACTGAGCGCGTTGCGCACCTGTGGCCGGTTGAGCCGCAGCACGACGATGTCGCCGGCGGGATGCTCGATGAGAAGCGGATCGGGCTCGGTCATGGGAAGCATCCTGAATTGGCAGTGGAAGAGCGGCTCTGCCCTAACATGCGGCCTGGCCTTCGCCAATCAACGCCCACGCGCCGACGGCGAAGGATAATTCATACTGGTTCAGGGGTCCGGCTCGCTATTTGGCGGCAGGCGTGAGCGCCGCATCGATCCTGATGCGGCATTCCTTGAGCTCGTCGAGCACAGCCTTCAGCCGCGCCACCTTGTCGGGCGGAATGAAGTTCGCGACGGTTACCTGGACCTGCGGTTCGCGCGGCGGCTCGGCTCTCGGTGCGGGCTCGACGGACACCGGACGTTCGGCCGCGGCCGGGGCTGCGAAGATGCGCTCGCCGGGATCGATGCGCGGCAGCGGCGCACTCTGCATCGGCGGTTCCTGGCGCTCGCCGTCGTCATGACCGCTGTCATTGAGGTCGCGGCCGATCAGCGAGCCGATGCGGTCGCGCAAACCACGACGCTCCTCGACCTCTTCGTTGTCGTCTTCTTCGGTCTCGATCGTTTCGTCGGCTTCAACGTCTTCGTCGTCGGCCGGCACCGCCGCGGCGCCTTCCTGCCAGATCGATTGAACGAAATCGATGCCCTGCTCGCGCAGGATCCGCTGCACGCCGCGGATGGTGTAGCCCTCGCCGTACAAGAGATGACGAATGCCGCGCAGCAGGTCGATGTCGTCGGGACGATAGAAGCGGCGGCCA